>NZ_JBSFVU010000021.1:0-172246 GCF_053592475.1 Streptomyces sp. NPDC002671 | reverse complement strand
GGCGGGTCCACCGAGCGGACGACGAAGTGCAGGTCCGTCAGGTGGGCGAAGGACGCGAGGCCGAGGCGGCCGGTGGTGAGGAACACCCGGGCGCCCAGGCGGGGCAGCAGCGCGGCGGCGTCGTCCAGGGAGCCGGCCTCGTGCCAGCGGTCGCCGGGGCCCGGCTGCCAGCCGGGGCGGCGCAGGACGACCGCGGGGACTCCGGTGGCCGTCGCCGCGAGGGCCGCGTTCGCCGTGATCGACGCGGCGAACGGGTGGGTGGCGTCGACCAGAGCGTCCACCCGGTGCTCGCGCAGCCAGTCCGCCAGGCCCTCCGCGCCGCCGAAGCCGCCGGTGCGGACCTCGCCCGCGAGCGCCCCCGGCCGGGCCACGCGGCCCGCCAGCGAGGTGGTGACCCGGACGCCGGGACGGGCGGCGAGGCCGGCGGCGAGGCGGCGCGCCTCGGTGGTGCCGCCGAGGATCAGGACGTGCACGGGCATGAGGGTGAGCGTACGAGGTCGTACCGGCCGTTCCGGAGCCCGGGTCGCTACGGTCTGGGGCATGGAGTCCGTGCGTGCCGTGCTCATCGACATCGACGGTGTCCTCACCATGTCCTGGAAGCCGCTGCCGGGTGCGGTGGAGGCGCTGCGCGCGATCCGCGCGGCCGGGCTCGGTGTGGCTCTGGTGACCAACACGACGTCCCGTACGCGGGCGTCGATCGCCGCGACCCTGTCGGGGGCCGGGTTCGAGGTGAGCGCCGAGGACGTGCTCACGGCGCCCGCGGCCACCGCAGCCCACCTCGCCGCGCACTTTCCGGGCGCCCGCTGCGCCCTCCTGAACAGCGGGGACATTGCGGAGGACCTCGCCGGCGTCACCCTGGTCGACGAGGAGCGTCCGGACATGGACGTGGAAGTAGACGTGGTCGTGCTCGGCGGCGCCGGGCCCGAGTTCGGCTACGCGGCGCTCAACCGGGCCTTCGGGTACCTCCAGCAGGGGGCGCGGCTGGTCGCCATGCACCGCAGCCTGTACTGGCGGACCGACGCCGGGCTGCAGCTGGACTCGGGGGCCTTCCTGCTCGGGCTGGAGCGGGCCGCGCGCGTCGAGGCGGAGGTCACGGGCAAGCCGTCCCCGGCGTTCTTCGGAGCGGCGCTGGCCCGGCTGGGGGTGGGCGCGGACCGGGCGCTGATGGTGGGCGACGACATCGAGTCGGACGTCCTCGCGGCGCAGCGCGCCGGGATCACGGGGGTGCTGGTCAGGACGGGGAAGTACCAGCGGGAGACCGAGGAGAGCGCCAGCGGTACGCCCGACCGTGTCGTGGACTCGTTCGCGGATCTGCCCGCGCTGCTGGGGCTGGAAGCCGTCTAGGTCAGGAGCAGTTGTACGCCGCCCACGATCGTCGCCGCGATCACGATCTGCTCGAACAGCCGCTGGTTGATCCGGCTCACAGCCCATTTGCCGAACAACGCCCCGGGCACGACGAACACGGCGAGCGCGGCGTCAAGGAGCAAGGAGCGGCCGTCGATCAGTCCGAGGCCGACGCTGAAGGGCACCTTGGACACGTTCACGATGAGGAAGAAGAACGCCGACGTACCGAGGAAGCCGAGCTTCCGGAAGCCCGCCGAAAGGAGATACATCGACATCACCGGCCCGCCCGCGTTGGCGACCATCGTCGTGAAGCCGCCGAGGACGCCGTACGAACGGGCCCTCACCCGGCCCGCCCGGGTCGTCACCGCGTCCGGCTCCTCCCCCGCCTCCGCCCGGCGCCGCCGCCACAGCGTGACCCCGGCCATCAGCAGCAGGATCGCACCGATCGAGGTCCGTACGACCCCGTCGTCCGCCCACATCAGGAACAGCGTGCCGGCCACCACGCCGGCCGCCACCGCCGGGAACAGCCGCCACAGCGTGGGCCAGTGGGCGTGCCGCCGGTAGGTGAGGACGGCGAGCACGTCGCCGGCGATCAGGACCGGCAGCAGCACCCCGGTCGAGGCGCGGGCGGGCAGCACGGCCGCGAAGATCGCGAGGCTGACCGTGTTGGCCCCGCTCACCGCGGACTTGGAGAAGCCCACGAGCAGGGCCGCGAAGGCTAGGGCGGCGAACTCCCAGCCGGTTATGTGCCAGAGCGTCATCGTGTTCATGCGGACACCGATGCTATGCGCACGTATCCCGCCCGCATGAGCCGCGTCCCGCCTGGTGGCCGCAGGCGCCGGAAAGAGCCCTGGCTCCCCTTGCGGGGAGCCCCCGCCGGCGTACGGCTAGTGCCGCTCGACCAGCATCGCGCTCCCCTGCCCCACGCCCACGCACATCGTCGCCAGCCCCCGCTCCGCGCCGGTGCGGCGCATGCGGTGCAGCAGCGTGGTGAGGATGCGGGCGCCGGAGCAGCCGAGCGGGTGACCCAGGGCGATCGCGCCGCCGTAGGGGTTCACCAGCTCGGGGTCGATGCCCAGCTGGTCGACGCACGCCAGTGCCTGCGCGGCGAACGCCTCGTTGAACTCGGCCTCCTGGAGGTCGCCGGTCGTCCAGCCGGCGCGGGCCAGCGCCTTGCGGGTCGCAGGCACCGGGCCGATGCCCATCACGTCCGGGTGCACGCCAGCCGAGGCGCCGGCGACGTACCGGCCGAGGGATTCGAGGCCCAGCTCGTTCAGCGCCTCCTCGCTGACCAGCAGCAGCCCGGCGGCGCCGTCGTTCATCGGCGAGGCGTTGCCCGCGGTGACCGTGCCGTCGGCGCGGAACACCGGCTTGAGGCGGGCCAGTTTCTCCAGCGAGGTGTCCTCGCGGACGCACTCGTCCTGCTCGACCACGACGCCGTCCGCCCGCTCCACGGGCAGGATTTCGTCGTCGAAGTGGCCGTTCTTGCGCGCTGCGGCGGCCAGTTGGTGGCTGCGCAGGGCGAACTCGTCCTGCCGGTCGCGGGAGATGCCGTAGCGCTCGGCGACCTCCTCGGCGGTCTCGCCCATGGACAGCAGGCCGTGCAGCTCCTTCATGGCCGGGTTGACCAGGCGCCAGCCGAGGCGGGTGTCGTACGTCTCGATGCGGTGGGGCAGGGCCTCGTCGGGGCGGGGCAGCACGAAGGGGGCGCGGCTCATCGACTCCGAGCCGCCCGCGATGACGATGTCGGCCTCGCCCGCCGCGATCGTACGGGCCGCGGTCGTGACCGCCTCCAGGCCGGAGGCGCACAGCCGGTTGACGGTGGCGCCGGGCACGGACTCGGGCAGTCCGGCGAGCAGGGCTGCCATGCGGGCGACGTTGCGGTTGTCCTCGCCGGCCTGGTTGGCCGCGCCCCAGTAGACGTCGTCGATCCGGGCGGGGTCGAGCGCGGGCACGTCGGCGACCAGGTGGCGGACCACGGTGGCCGCCAGATCGTCGGGACGCACGGTGGACAGGGCTCCGCGCAGCTTGCCGATGGGCGTGCGGCGGGCGGCTGCGAAGTGGACGGGACGCACGGCTTGGACTCCTGACCTACGACGCTGTGGATCAGCACAGACCTCAGTGGACACGGACCTCGGTGGACGCGGACCGGGTTGTCTTGGACCACGGTCGCACGGGACCGAATTAATTAGCACTGCTAGTTTTGGACTATAGACCGCCCACCCGCTCCCTGGGAAGATCTTCCCCGACGTTCACCCAGACACGCCGAGGCAGCCGGAGGAGACATGGCCGAGATCCGCGAGCACACCCTCGACGGCACCCGGGGGGCGATCGCCGTCCGGGAGTGGCCGCACGCCGGCCCCCGCTACCTGGCCCTGCTGGTGCACGGTTACGGCGAGCACGCGGGCCGGTACGACGGGCCGGCCGCCGTCCTCACCGGGCACGGGGCCGCCGTGTACGCGCCCGATCACACGGGGCACGGGAAGTCGGCCGGCGAACGGGTGGTGATCGAGGACTTCGAGGACGTCGTCACGGACGTCCACCGCGTGGCCGACCTGGCCCGCGCTGCCCACCCCGGCCTGCCGCTCGTCATGGTCGGCCACTCGATGGGCGGCCTGATCGCGTCGCGCTACGCCCAGCGGTACGGCGACGAGCTGACCGCGCTGGTGCTCTCCGGCCCGGTGATCGGCGCCTGGGAGCTGCCCGGCCGACTGCTCGCCCTGGACGAGATCCCGGACATCCCGATCAGCCCGGCCGCACTCTCCCGCGACCCGGCGGTGGGCGCCGCGTACGCCGCCGATCCGCTGGTCTGGCACGGGCCGATGAAGCGGCCGACGCTGGAGGCGTTCGCCCGCACTCTGGAGACCGTCGACAAGGGCGGTGACGTGGGCGCACTGCCGGTGCTGTGGCTGCACGGGGACGACGACCGGCTGGTGCCGCTGCCCGGGAGCCGGATCGGCGTGGAGCGGCTGAGCGGCGGCCGGCTGACCGAGCGGATCTTCACCGGGGCCCGGCACGAGGTGTTCCACGAGACGGACCGGGCGGCGGTCTTCGCGGAGCTGATCCGCTTCCTGGACGCGGCACTTCCGCGTTGACCGGGCACGCGGGAGCGGGGTGGCCGAATCCCGCCCGGGCCGGGCCGCGTGACCATGCCACACTGCTCCCCGTGCGCCCCGGGATTACGACTGGTTCCTCGGCGGCAAGGACAACTACCCCGTCGACGAGCAACTCGGCCGCCAGATAGCGGAGATCGACCAGGACGTCGTACGACAGGCGCGCGCCAACCGTGCCTTCATGCGCCGGGCCACCCGCGTGATGGCCGCGGGGCGGGGCATCCGCCAGTTCCTGGACGTCGGCAGCGGCATGACGGCCGACCTGGAGCCCTAGAAGGTGGCCAAGGGCGTCGCGGCGTACCGGGCGGGCGGCGTGACCCTGGTGGGCGGGCATGTCCTTCTTCCGGTCGGGGAGAGATACGGGTGAGGCGCGGGTACATGTACGGGGTCCGGTGTTCCTGACGGCACGACGACGGCGGACCACCGCACTGCGGAGCACCCACACGAGAAGGGCGGCGACGTGAGCGAGAGCCAACCCCCGGCGGATGCCTCGGCGAGGCTGGACACCTCCGTGGCACACAACGCGCGGGTGTGGAACTACTGGATCGGCGGCAAGGACAACTACGAGGTCGACCAGCAGGTCGGCGAGCACGTCGCCGGGATGTTCCCGGTGATCCGGGCGGTGGCCCGCGCGGACCGGGAATTCCTGCGGCGGGCGGTGCGGTACCTGGCCGCCGACCAGGGGATCCGGCAGTTCCTCGACATCGGCACGGGTCTGCCGACGGTCGACAACACGCACGAGATAGCGCAGCGCATCGCCCCCGAGTCACGGATCGTGTACGTCGACAACGACCCGATCGTGCTCGTCCACGCCCGTTCGCTGCTCACCAGCTCCCCCGAGGGCGTGACCGACTACGTCGACGCCGACGTGCGCGACCCGGACACCATCGTGCTGCGCGCCGCGGACACCCTGAACCTGACCCGGCCGGTCGGCGTGATGATGCTCGGCATCCTCAACTTCGTCCTCGACACGGACGAAGCCCGGGACATCGTGCGGCGGCTCATGGCGGCGGTGCCCTCCGGCAGCCACCTGGCGCTCACCCACCCCACCTACGACGCCGACGTCGGCGGCGAGGGCAACATCGCGGCGATGGAGTTCTGGAACGCCCACGCGACGCCGCCGATCTGCGCCCGCAGCCGGGACGAGATCGCCTCGTTCCTGGACGGGCTCGACCTGGTCGAGCCGGGCCTGGTGCCGTGCTCGCAGTGGCGCGCGGAGTCCGACGCGGCGGCGGTACCGCAGTTCGGCGCGGTGGCCGTGAAACCCTGACCCCGCCCGCCCCCGGCCGTCGAGGAGGGCCCTCGGCCGCCGGGGGCCCGTCGAGGAGGACGTATGACCACCCTTGCCGACCCCGTACCCGGCGGGCGCCCCGGCGACCTCGGCCGGGTCGCCGCGCTCAGCGCCGGTCTCGCCGCGCGCGGCGTCCGCGGGATCGTGCTCGCGTACGTGGACACCGCGGGCGTCGGCCGGGTGAAGACGATCCCGACGGCGCGGCTGGAGGCGGCGGTCTCCTGGGGTGTCGGGATGTCGCCGGTGTTCGACACGTTCCTCGCCGACGACTCCATCGTCACCACCGACGTCCTCGGCTCCCCGGACGGAGACCTGCGGCTCTATCCCGACCTCGACCGGCTGGTGGTCCTCGCGGCCCAGCCCGGCTGGGCCTGGGCGCCCGTCGACCGGATCACCCAGGAGGGCGAGCGGCACCCCGGCTGCGCCCGGACCTTTCTGCGCCGGATGGTCACGGACGCCGCCGAGCGGCACGGCCTCTCCTTCGAGGCGGCCATCGAGGTCGAATGGGTGCTCGGGCTCGGCTCGGCGCCCGCCGGGGAGTTCGTCCCGGCCTGCTCGGGACCGGCGTACGGCGCGACCCGGCAGGTCGAGCTGAGCGACCTGACCGCCGACCTGCTGGCCGCGTGCGCGGAGCAGGGCGTGGACGTCCGCCAGATCCATCCCGAGTACGCGGCGGGGCAGTTCGAGATCTCGGTGGGCGCGCTGGACCCGGTGGCGGCGGCCGACCTGAGCGTGCTGGTGCGCCAGACGATCCGGGCGGTCGCCCAGCGGCACGGCCTGCGGGTGTCCTTCGCGCCCGCCGTGTCCGCCGAGGGCGTCGGCAACGGCGGCCATCTGCACCTGTCCTGCCGGCGCGCCGGGGTCAACCTGCACGCCGGCGGCCCGGGCCGGTACGGCATGACGGCCGAGGCGGAGTCCTTCGTGGCCGGCGTGCTCGCGCATCTGCCCGCCCTGACCGCGGTCACCGCGCCGAGCCCGGCCAGCTATCTGCGGCTCAAGCCCTCGCAGTGGGCGGGGGTGTTCACCGCCTGGGGCCGGGAGACCCGCGAGGCCGCGCTGCGGATGGTGACCGGTTCGGCGGGCCGCCAGGACCGGGAGGCCAACATGGAGATCAAGCCGGTCGACCTGGCCGCCAACCCGTACCTGGCGCTCGGCTGCGTCATCGCCGCGGGACTCGACGGGCTGACGGCGGCGCTGCCGCTGCCCAAGGAGATCACCGGGGACCCGGCCCGCCTCGGCCCCGAGGAGGCGGCGGCCCTCGGGGTGCGGCGGCTGCCGGTGTCGTTGCCGGAGGCCGCCCGGGAGTTCCGCGCCGACCAGGTGCTGCGGGCCGCGCTGGGCCCGGTCCTGGCGGACGCGGTGAGCGCCGTACGGCTCGGGGAGGCCGCCGCGGTGGCGGGCCTCGACGACGCGCAGGTGGCGGCGGCCTACCGCTGGGTGTACTGACCATGGCCGCCGCACCGGGACCGGTCCACGAGGCCCTCGCCGCGCTGCCGCTGGTGGACCACCACTGCCACGGCGCCGTCACCGCCGATCTCGACCCCGACCAGTTCGAGTCGCTGATCACCGAGGGCGCGGCCTGGCCCGGGATCTCGCCCTTCGACAGCCCGGTCGGCACGGCCGTACGCCGGCACTGCGCACCCCTGCTGGACCTCCCCCGGCACGCGCCGCCCGCCGACTATCTGGCCCGGCGCGCCGCGCTCGGCTGGCAGGAGGTCAACCGGCGCTTCCTGACGGCGTCCGGCACGGAAGTCTTCTGCGTGGACACCGGCTACGCCCCGCTCCCGTTCACCTCCCCCGCCGAACTGGCCCGGGCCGCCGGGGCCGCCGCCTACGAGGTCGTCCGGCTGGAACAGGTCGCGGAGGCGGTGCTCGCGCGGGGTGTGGAGGCGGGCGAGTACCCGGCGGTGTTCCGGGCCGCCGCCGAGCAGGCCGTACGGCGGCCGGGCGTGGTGGCCGTGAAGTCGGTCGCCGCCTACCGCACCGGCTTCGTCCTGGACCCGGCCCGCCCCACGGAGGCCGAGGTGACCGAGGCGGCTCGGCGGTGGCTCGCGCACGGGAGCCGGCTGACCGACCCGGTGCTGGTACGGCACCTGCTGTGGACCGCCGTCGACCTCGGCCTGCCCCTGCAACTGCACACCGGCTTCGGCGACGCCGACGTACGGCTGCACCGCGCCGACCCCGCGCTGCTGACCGACTGGCTGCACCTGACCGCGGGCACGATCCCGGTCCTGCTGCTGCACTGCTGGCCGTACCAGCGTCAGGCCGCCTATCTGGCCGCGGTGTTCGAGCAGGTGTACCTGGACGTCGGGCTGGCCCTGCACTACACCGGCCCGGCCCGCGCGCGAGCGGTGCTGGAGGAGGCGCTGGAAATCACCCCGTACCGCAAGCTGCTGTACAGCTCCGACGCCTGTGGCGTGGCCGAATTCCACCACCTGGGTGCACTGTCCTTCCGGCAGGGACTGGCCGGACTGCTCCAAGCCCGGGTGGACGCCGACGAGTTGAGCCTGCCCGACGCCCTGCGCATCGCGGTCTGGGCGGGCGGCGACAACGCCCGCCGGCTCTACGGACCACCCCTATCCGATTCGGCCCGTCACTGAGCGGACGCCCCACCCGGAAAGTATGATCAAGCAATGTCTGACATGACCGAAACCACGCCCGGCTGGCTGACCACCGACGAGCTGGAAATGGCCAGGGCCCACATGCCGATCCTGTACGTCGAGGCCGTGCCCGTGCGCGTGGACGACAGCGGCGAAGTCACCAGCATCGGGCTGCTGTTGCGCATCGGCCCGGACGGAACGGTCAGCCGGACCCTGGTCTCCGGCCGCGTCCTGCACCACGAGCGGGTCCGCGACGCGCTGCTGCGCCACCTGGAGAAGGACCTCGGCCCGGTCGCCCTGCCGCGCATCCCGGCCTCCCTGCAGCCCTTCACCGTCGCGGAGTACTTCCCGACGGCGGGCATCACGCCCTACCACGACCCGCGCCAGCACGCGGTGTCCCTCGCCTACGTCGTGCCGGTGACCGGCGACTGCCGGCCCCGGCAGGACGCGCTGGACCTGGTGTGGTTCAGCCCGCAGGAGGCCGCCTCGGCGGCGCTGCAGAGCGAGATGCCAGGCGGGCACGGGGTGCTGCTGAAGCAGGCCCTCGCGCACGTCGGCGCGCTCTCCTGACACCCGCGCCCCCGCCACCGGTCAACTGATCTTGGTACCAGCCCTTCCGCGGCGCTGACCAGGGGTTTCCGGGAAGCGTTCAGGTTGCGGTCAGGCTCGCGGAGGGCTCGGGCAACACCTGCACCAGAGGCCCCAAAGCAATGGCAAAGGGGGCTGGGGAAAGGACAGTTGGCCGTGCGAGGGTGCGACTCATGAGCACAGAGCACGTCCTCGACCGACGGCCCCGCGGCCATGCCCGCGTCCGCGCCCGCGAGAGCGCGAACAAGGTACCGGAGGTCACCGTCTACTTCTGGATCATCAAGGTCCTCACCACCGGCATGGGCGAGACCGCGTCGGACTTCCTGGCCCACCTGTTCGGCCCGGTCCCGGCGGTCGGTCTCGGCGCCGTCGCCTTCACGGCCTCGCTGGTGCTCCAGTTCGCCGTGCGCCGGTACGTCGCCTGGATCTACTGGACGGCGATCGTCATGGTCAGCGTGTTCGGCACGATGGCCGCCGACGTGCTCCACGTGGGCCTGGGCGTCCCCTACGCCCTCTCCACCCCGCTCTTCATGACCGCCCTGGCGGCCGTCTTCGCCCTCTGGTACGCCAGCGAGCGGACCCTGTCGATCCACAGCATCCGCACCCGCCGCCGCGAGGTCTTCTACTGGGCGGCCGTGCTCGCCACCTTCGCGCTCGGCACCGCGGCGGGCGACCTCACCGCGACCGCCGGCCTGGGCTATCTGGGCTCGGTCGTCCTGTTCGCGGCGGCGATCTGCGTCCCGGCCCTCGCCCACCGGGCGGGCGCCCTCGGCGCGGTGGCCGCGTTCTGGACGGCGTACGTCATCACCCGCCCGCTCGGCGCCTCGATCGCCGACTGGATGGCCCTGCCCGGCTCCCGCGGCGGCCTGGGGTGGGGGCTCGGCCCGGTCACCCTGTCCTGGACGGTGGCGATCCTGGGCTTCGTCGCGTACCTGACGGCGTCACGCCGGGACACCGAGGCGGCATGATCGAGGGCCCTGCCTCACCACAGTGAAACAGGGCCCTCATCTGCAACGACGGAGAAAAAACTCCAGTCGGGACGACAGGATTTGAACCTGCGACCCCTTGACCCCCAGTCAAGTGCGCTACCAAGCTGCGCCACGTCCCGTTGCCGTTTGACCTGGGGTTTCCCCGGTCGAAACGCGCAGGGAAACAATACCGCACTCGGGTCGGTGGTCACGCCCCCTTATCGCCCGCCCGGCAGACCCAGCTCGGGGTGGGCGTCCAGGAGCCGCGGCGGGGCCGCCTGGCGCCAGGAGTCGACGAGGATGTCCCGCAGCTCGTCCTCGTCCTCCAGCGCGGCGAGCCGGGCTCGCACCCAGGCGAACTGGGCCTCGTGGTCGGCGATCCAGAACTTCTCCGGCTCGGCCATGACCAGTTCGTTGCGCTCCTCCTTCGGGCAGCGCACGGCGATGGACGTCTCGTCCTCGGGCAGGGTGGCGAACATCTTCCCCGCCACCCGGAACGTGGGCATGCTCCAGGCGATCTTCTCCGTGGTGTCCGGCAGGGACAGGGCGATACGGCGTACGTCTTCTGCGTCCGGCATGCCACGCACCGTAACCCGTGCCACTGACAGTCAGCCCTGGGCGGCCTGGCCCAGGGCCTCCAGCACCGGGCGGATCAGCGGATGCCCCTCGGCTCCGCGCCGGACGGCCGCGAAGACGCGGCGGGTGGGGGCCACGCCGTCGACCGGGCGGACGACCACGCCCGTGAGGTCCACGCCGCGCAGCGCGGAGCGGGGCACGAGGGCCACGCCCGCGTCGGCGGAGGCCAGGGCGATGACGGCACGGAAGTCGTCGGAGGAGTGTTCGAGGCTGGGCTGGAAGCCGGCGTTCTCGCAGGCGAGGACGACCACGTCGTGGCACGGGTTGCCCGGGTACGGGCCGATCCAGGGGTCCTTCGCCAGCTCGGCGAGCGGCACTTCGGGGGCGTCCGCGAGGCGGTGGCCGACCGGGACGACCGCGTCGAAGGGTTCGGCGTACAGCGGGACGTGGGTGAGCCGGGGGTCGTCGGCGGACGGTGCGCCCCGGTACTCGACGGCCACGGCCACGTCCACCTGCCGGTCCAGGACCATCGGCAGGCTGGCGTCGCCCTCGGCGTCCCGTACCCGGATACGTATGCCGGGCGAGATGGCGGCGAGCCGGGCCACGGCCGGGGCCACCACCTGGGCGATGCCGGTCGCGAAGGCCGCCACGGTGACCGTGCCCGCCTCCCCCGAGCCGTACGCGGCCAGCTCCGCCTCCGCGCGCTCCAGCTGGGCGAGGACCGCGTTGGTGTGGCTGAGCAGGATCTCGCCGGCCGGGGTGAGCCGGACGCCCTTGGCGCCGCGCTCGACCAGGCGGTGGCCGGTCTCCTGCTCCAGGGCCGTCAGCTGCTGCGAGACGGCCGAGGGGGTGAGATAGAGCGCGGCAGCAGCCGCGGTCACCGTACGGTGGTCGGCCACCGCACGGAGGATGTGGAGCCGCCGCGCTTCGATCATGGGTGAATTATCGCAAGCCGGACGGGTTGGTCAGCCCTCCAGCTCGGCGCGGGCCGCGACGAAGGCGTCCACGGCACGGTTGACGTCGTCCGTCGAGTGCGCGGCGGACAGCTGGACGCGGATGCGGGCCTGGCCCTGCGGGACGACCGGGTAGGAGAAGCCGATCACGTAGACGCCCCGCTCCAGCAGCAGCTCGGCCATGCGGGCCGCCTTCGCCGCGTCGCCGATCATGACGGGCGCGATGGCGTGGTCACCGGGGAGGATGTCGAAGCCCTCGTCGGTCATCCGGCGGCGGAACAGGGCGGTGTTCTCGTTCAGGCGCACGCGCAGGTCGTCGGCCGCCTCCAGCAGGTCGAGGACCTTGAGCGAGGCCGCCGCGATGACCGGGGCGAGCGTGTTCGAGAAGAGGTACGGCCGCGAGCGCTGGCGCAGCAGCGCGACGATCTCGGCGCGGGCGGCCACGTAGCCGCCGGAGGCGCCGCCGAGGGCCTTGCCGAGGGTGCCGGTGATGATGTCGACGCGGTCCATCACGCCGTGCAGCTCGGGGGTGCCGCGGCCGGTGGGGCCGACGAAGCCTACGGCGTGCGAGTCGTCGACCATGACCATGGCGTCGTAGCGGTCGGCGAGGTCGCAGATCTCGGCGAGCGGGGCGACGTAGCCGTCCATGGAGAAGACGCCGTCGGTGACGATCAGCTTGCGCCGGACGCCGCCCTCCGTCGCCTCCTTGAGCTTGGCCTCCAGGTCCGCCATGTCGCGGTTGGCGTAGCGGAAGCGGCGGGCCTTGGACAGGCGGATGCCGTCGATGATGGAGGCGTGGTTGAGGGCGTCGGAGATCACCGCGTCCTCCTCGCCGAGCAGCGTCTCGAAGACACCGCCGTTGGCGTCGAAGCAGGAGGAGTACAGGATCGTGTCCTCCTGGCCGAGGAAGGCCGCGAGGCGGGACTCCAGCTCCTTGTGCACCTCCTGGGTGCCGCAGATGAAGCGCACGGAGGCCATGCCGTAGCCCCAGCGGTCCAGGGCCTCGTGGGCGGCGGCGATCACCTCGGGGTGGTCGGCGAGGCCGAGGTAGTTGTTGGCGCAGAAGTTGAGGACCTCGCCGGGACGGCCGCCGGCGGTGACGTTGACGGTCGCGGACTGCGGGGTGTCGATGACGCGCTCGGGCTTGTGCAGTCCGGCGGCGCGGATCTCGTCGAGGGTGACGCGCAGGTCGTCACGGACAGAGGCGAACATGAGGGGCTCCATCAAGTACGGGGGCGAGTGGACCGGAGGGGCTTGTGCGCCCCGGAGGCGAACCGAGCCTGAAGATCAGACGGTCCAGTCGAGGATGACCTTGCCGCCCTTGCCGCTGGCGGCGTCGGCGAAGGCCGCCTCGTAGTCGCGGTAGTCGTAGCGGCCGGTGATCACGGGGGCGAGGTCGAGGCCGCCCTCCAGCAGCACCGACATGGCGTACCAGGTCTCGAACATCTCGCGGCCGTAGATGCCCTTGATGGTGATCATCGAGGTGACGACGCTGGCCCAGTCGACCGCGAACTCCTCGGCCGGCAGGCCGAGCATGGCGATCCGGCCGCCGTGCGTCATGTTGGCGATCATGTCGCGCATGGCCTCGGGCCGGCCGGACATCTCCAGGCCGATGTCGAAGCCCTCGCGCAGGCCCAGCTCCCGCTGTCCGTCGGCGATCGAGGTCCGCGAGACGTTCAGGGCGAGGCTCACGCCGATCTTGCGGGCCAGGTCCAGGCGCTCCTCGCTGACGTCGGTGATGACGACGTTACGGGCGCCCGCGTGCCGGGCCACGGCGGCGGCCATCAGGCCGATGGGGCCCGCGCCGGTGATCAGGACGTCCTCGCCGACCAGCGGGAAGGACAGCGCGGTGTGCACGGCGTTGCCGAACGGGTCGAAGATCGCGGCGACGTCGAGGTCGACGGGGACGCGGTGCACCCAGACGTTGGACGCGGGCAGCGCGACGTACTCCGCGAAGGCGCCGTCGCGGCCGACGCCGAGGCCGATGGTGGCCCGGCACAGATGACGGCGGCCGGCCAGGCAGTTGCGGCACTTGCCGCACACCAGGTGGCCCTCGCCGCTGACCCGGTCGCCGATCCGGATCTCCGTGACGTCACGCCCGACCTCGACGACCTGCCCGACGAACTCGTGGCCCACCACGAGCGGGGTGCGGATCGCCTGCTGGGCCCAGCCGTCCCAGGCACGGATGTGCAGGTCGGTGCCGCAGATACCGGTCCGCATGACCTTGATCAGCACATCGCCGGGACCGATCTCGGGCTCCGGGACGTCCGTGAGCCAGAGCCCTGGCTCCGCCTTCTCCTTGACCAGCGCCTTCAACGCTACGGCTCCTGTGGGTGAGGTCCCGGGACGCGGGCATGGCGAAGCAGCCCGCACCGGGGAAGAGGAGTGGAATCACTACGCAATCTGCCGTATGCGCGGGCCGGAATCCATCGAGCTTTTCTTAACCGTCGCCTCAGCTTTCCTTCACGCCTCCCGTTTCCCCAGGCAGCAGGCCGCCCTTCGATTCACAGGGGCAGCCCGCCCTCGGCGCTTCGTTCGAGTCGTACGACGAGATCGGCAGCGAGTGTCTTGACGGTGTCCAGGACGTTCCTCCCCCACGCCCTGGGCGCCCTGTCGGCCACACACACGGTGCCGAGCGCCATGCCGGAGCTGTCGATGAGCGGGGCACCCAGGTACGCGTGGATGCCGTAGTCGTCCACGACCGGATTCCCGGCGAACCTCGGGTAGTCACGGACGTCCTCCAGCACCAAGGCCTTGCGGCGGACCACCACATGGGGGCAGAACCCATGCGCGCGCGGGAGGACCCGGCCCACCTCGGCGCTGCTGCCGTCCGCCCGGACGGCCGGGGTGGCGGGGGTGACGAGGCCCGCGAAGAACTGGTGTTCCTCGCCGATGAAGTTGACCATTCCGTACGGCGCTCCGACCAGCCGGGCGAGGTGGTCGGCGAAGGCGTCGAGCGCGGGTTCGGGCCGGTCCACCAGGCCGAGTCGGCGCAGCCGGTGGACGCGGGCGGGGG
This sequence comes from Streptomyces sp. NPDC002671, assembly GCF_053592475.1. Classification (NCBI taxonomy): domain Bacteria; kingdom Bacillati; phylum Actinomycetota; class Actinomycetes; order Kitasatosporales; family Streptomycetaceae; genus Streptomyces; species Streptomyces sp. NPDC002671. Next base: position 157,797 of record NZ_JBSFVU010000021.1, on the reverse strand, counting down.
CTTCCTTGTCCTCGGGGGTGAGCAGCAGACCCCTGACCGGCCGGGGCGGCTCGTAGCTCATGGCCGTACTCCGTCTGGCCCTGGTCCGCTGTCTGGTCGTGCTCTGTCTGGCCATGTTCCGTCGCTGTGGACGTTTCTCATAGGGCGGCTCCGTGGGCAGTGTGGCCGGATCACATGTGGGCGCCATGGCTGGGCGCGGGCTCAGGGGTGTGGGCGAGGAGGTGATGGACGAGGGTGAGCAGGGTCTGCACGCCGGAGCTGGAGATGCGCGCGTCACAGTGGACGACCGGGACCTCCGGGTCGAGGTCGATGGCGGCACGCACCTCGTCGGGGTCGTAACGGTGGGCGCCATCGAACTCGTTGACGGCGATGACGAAGGCGAGGCCGCGCTCCTCGAAGAAGTCCACGGCGGCGAAGCAGTCCGCCAGGCGCCGGGTGTCGGCGAGGATCACCGCGCCGAGCGCGCCCTCGGACAGCTCGTCCCACATGAACCAGAACCGCTCCTGGCCGGGCGTGCCGAACAGGTACAGCACGTGTTGCGGATCGAGGGTGATCCGGCCGAAGTCCATGGCCACCGTCGTCTCGACCTTGTTCTCGATGCCGTCGAGACTGTCCGTCGCCGCGCTGACCGTGGTGAGCAGCTCCTCCGTGCTCAGCGGGGCGATCTCGCTGACCGCGCCCACGAAGGTCGTCTTACCGACCCCGAACCCGCCCGCCACGAGAATCTTGAGCGCGGTGGGGAACGGGTCAGAGCTGTCGTCGTAGTCCATCGAGCACTGCCTCCAGCAGGGACCGGTCAGTCGGGTTGTGGTGGTACGCGGGCGGCTTGGTGGTGAGCGCCCCGCAGTCGACGAGGTCCGAGAGCAGCACCTTGGTGACCACCGCCGGCAGTTTGAGCTGCGCGGCGGCCTCAGCGACCGAGACGGGCGCCCGGCACAGGTCGAGTGCCTGGACGTGCTCGGGGCCGAGGTAGCCGAGCGGGGTGACGCCGGTGGCCATCACCTGGGACATCAGGTCGAGGGCGATGCTGGGCTCGGTACGGCCGTTGCTGACCGTGAACGGGCGCACCAGGCGGCCGGCGGCGTCGTCCAGCCAGGGCCCGTCGCCGGCTGCGGCGGCCCTCAAGGCCTCATCGCCGTGGGTTCGACGGCGTGCTGCCGGGGCGCGGTCATCAGGTAGGGGCGGACGCTCTTGACGAGCATCGCCATCTCGTAGCCGAGGACGGCCGCGTCGGCCTCGCGGCCGGCGAGGACGGCGAGGCAGGTGCCCGAGCCGGCGGTGGTGACGAACAGCAGCGTCGAGTCGAGTTCGACGACGACCTGCCGTACGTCCCCGCCGTCGCCGAACCGGACGCCCGCGCTGCGGCCGAGGGAGTACAGGCCGGAGGCCAGGGCCGCCATGTGGTCGGCGCTGTCGGGATCGAGTCCGTGTACGGACTTCACCAGTCCGTCGCAGGACAGGAGAACCGCGCTGCTGGTGTGCGGTACCCGCTGCACGAGGCCGCTCAGCAGCCAGTCGAGGTCGGATGCGTGGGTGGTCGGCGCATCGCTCGCCATGGTGGATCGACTCCTTGGGGTACGAAGGTCTGCCGGAGCGCGGGGGACGGGGGTGGGACGGGACAGGGTGGTCATCCGGCCGGTGCGCTCCCGTCGGGTCGGCCGGTGCCGTGGCTGTCGTGGGACGGCGGCACATGGGCATAGGGCTCCGCTATGGCGGCCGGATCCATATGTCCCGCACCCTCAAAAGCCGTTGACTCCTCGTGGGCCGACTCCAACTGCTGCTGGGCCTCCGCGAGTCCGATCCCGCGCTGGAAGGCGGCCATCAGTCCGGGGTCGTGGCCCGCGACGGTGTCGCCGTCCTGGCGCGGGGCGGGGCCGCCGCGGAGCTGGGGCACGAGGTGCTCCTGGGCGCGGCGGCGCGGCAGTCGGGGCTTCTCCAGGGTGCCGTGCACCGTCTCGCCGCGCGGGCTGGGCAGGATGCCCGCGTTCGCCTCGACGGCGGCCCGGTGCTCGGGACCGATACCGGGTACGGCCTGGGCGGGGGTGCGCCGGTCGTCATGGGCACCGCGCACGGGCAACGGCGCCGGCGCCTCTTCGCGCGGTCGCGGCGCGTCGACGGAGGCGTACGGCTGCTGGGGCCGGCGGTGCGGCTGCTCGTGCTCCTGCGGTCGCTGATGCTGTTGCGGCTGCTGGTGCTCGCGGGACGGCGGTGTCGGCGACGCGGCCGACAGGGCTCCGGCCTCGGCCCCCTCCCCGGCGGCGGAGCCCGGTGCCCCCGGCTCACCCGGCGCCGTACCCAACAGCGCCTGCGGGACCACGAGTACGGCCTGCACACCGCCGTAGATGTTGGTCTGGAGCCGCACGGTGATGCCGTGCCGCCGGGCGAGTTGGGAGACGACGTACAGGCCGATGCGGCCGTCGGCGAGCAGCCGCGCGACGTTCACCTGGTCGGGGTCTGCGAGCAGGTCGTTCATCCTGCTCTGCTCGCCGACGGGCATGCCGAGCCCGCGGTCCTCGACCTCCACGGCGAGCCCGGAGGTGACGAGGTTGGCGCGCAGCAGCACTTGGGTGTGCGGGGCGGAGAACACCGTGGCGTTCTCCACGAGTTCGGCGAGCAAGTGGATGAAGTCGGCGACGGCGTGCCCGCGCAGCTCGCCGTCCACGGGCGGCACCAGCTTCACCCGGGAGTACTGCTCGACCTCGGCGATGGCGGAGCGCAGCACCTCGGTCATGCTGACCGGGTTGCTCCACTGCCGCCGCGAGACGGCACCGCCGAGCACGGCGAGGTTCTCGGCGTGCCGCCGGATGCGGGTGGCGAGGTGGTCCACGTGGAAGAGGCCCTTGAGCAGGTCGGGGTCCTCGATCTCGTGCTCCAGCTCGTCGAGGATCGAGATCTCCCGGTGCACGAGGGACTGAAGCCGGCGTGCGAGGTTGACGAAGACTTCGAGTTTCTGCTCGCTGCCCGTCTGGCTGGAGAGCTGGGCGGCCTGGACGACGGCGGTGACGGCGCCGTCGTGCGCGCGGGCCAGGTCGGCGGCGAGGAGTTCGAAGTCGTCGGCGTCCTCGGGCGGGCGGCGGCGGGTCTTCCGTTGCGGCGGGGTCTGCCCCTTGCGCAGCGCGTCGACGAGTTCGTGCAGGTCGGCCTCGCCGCGGGCGGTGCCACGGCGCAGCGCGTCGATGCGGTCGCTCACCGAGCGGGCGGCGCGGTCGGCGGCCACGGCGGCGATGAGGATGCCCGCGACGGTCACCGTCACCGCTCCGGCGAGCACGGCCCACAGGGCAGGGCCGGTGCGTGCGCCGGTGGAGCGGACGCTGAACAGGACGGCCGCGCCTGCGCTGAGCGCGACGGCGACCGGCGGGAGCACGGCGAGCCGCATGAGCTGCGGCCGTATGTGCGTCTCGGGCAGTGCGGGAGCGGTTCGGGCGACCGGCCGCCCGTGTCGGCCGCCTTCTCGGCGGTCGGCTCGGGTGGCCGGTGCACGGAGCTGAGACATCTACGTCCTCGTACTGGTCCGTCGGGCCGGTTTTGTTCGCGCGGCGTACGAAGTGGTCACGCGCGGCGGACACTCACAGTAGTTGCCTGAGCATCATGTGCGGTGGGCAGTTGACAAACTCCCCCGGGGAGCATCCCGCTCTGGTATTAAGCCTCGCACTACAGACCGATAACAGCGCCGTATTGCCCGGACAAAGGAAAAGCGATTCGGTCCAACTCGATCAGAAACAGCCAGGAACGGGCGGAGGGCCGAGGCACACCACGGCGTGCGCGCCGGCCCTCGGCAGAAGCGGCGAAAGAACGGGACGAGCACCGAGCGAGCTCCGATCCGTTCTCGAACGCCCCTCCAGAATTTCCAGCCATGAAATTCCGTCGGGATCACCCTTTCTCCAGGGCACCTGAGCACCGCACGTCGCCGCCCTGGCCTCCGTCACCTTCCGTCACAGACAGCCGGCCCTCGCCCATGCGTCTGCGAGAATCGAAGGCCGTTCTCGAAGCGCCGTAGTACGCGGTGCCCGTCGCCCAACAGGAGCACGCACGGTGTCGTCACAGCACGGAGTCCCCTCTCCCACCGGCCAGGACCGCAAGGACCTGCAGGCCGACTGCGCCGACTGCTTCGGCCTGTGCTGCGCGGCCCTGCCCTTCGCCCGCTCGGCCGACTTCGCCGTCAACAAGCCCGCCGGGCAGCCGTGTTCGAACCTCCAGCCGGACTTCCGGTGTGGCATCCACGCACAGCTGCGCGACAAGGGCTACCCCGGCTGCACCGTCTTCGACTGCTTCGGCGCCGGGCAGAAGGTGTCCCAGGTCACCTTCGGCGGCACCGACTGGCGCCAGGCGCCGAAGACGGCGCGCTCCATGTTCGAGGTCTTCCCCGTCATGCGGCAGCTGCACGAGCTGCTCTGGTACGTCACCGAGGCCCTGGACCTCGGACCGGCCCGCCCCGTCCACAAGGAGCTGCGGCGGGCGCTGGCCCACATCGACAGCCTGACCCGCGGCAGCGCCGAGTCGATCACCGGGCTGGACGTGAACGCGCTGCGCGGCGAGGTCAACACGCTGCTGCTGAAGTCCAGCGAGCTCGTCCGGGCCCAGGTCCCGGGCCGCAAGAAGAACCACCGCGGAGCCGATCTGATCGGCGCGAAGCTGTCCGGCGCCGACCTCAGGGGCGCGAGCCTGCGCGGTGCCCTGCTCGTCGCCGCCGACCTCAGCGGGGCCGATCTGCGCGACGCCGACCTGATCGGGGCCGACCTGCGCGACGCCGACCTGAGCGGCGCCCGCCTGACCGGCGCCCTCTTCCTCACCCAGGCGCAGCTGAACGCCGCCAAGGGCGACGCGGCGACCGAGTTGCCTGCCGCGCTCGGCCGCCCCGCGCACTGGCGTGCATGAGTGAATCACCTACGCACCTCTGTCTATTGACTGACCATCACGTATTCGCACGGTGATACGATCACCGCGCACGTGGGCGGGCGGATGAGCTCAAGACACCTCCGACTTCGAGGGGCGGTTCGAGCGGCCTCCCGATGCGGGTGGTCCGCCGGTCCGCCCGCGTTGACGGGAATTCAGCAACTGGCCGTCGGTCGCCTGAAGAGAGTCTTATGACGGATTACGTACAGAACCCTGTGCTCTGGGCTCTGTTGGTCCTCGTTCTTGCCGCCATCGCCGTCATCGTCCGCCAGCGCAGGGCGGCTCGGAGCTTGCGACAGGAGTTCGACGGGCTCAGGACCCACTACTCCAACCTGGAGAACCACTACACACAGTCCGTGGAGGCGGCCCAGGAGCAGGCCGAGGAGGGGACGAAGACCGTCCTCAAGTCCGCCATGCGGACGCTTCAGGGCCTCGCCGCCGAGCAGCAGCTGATCATCTCCCGGCTGCAGAACAAGTACGGCGAGTCCGCCATGCTCCAGGACCTGCTCGAAATCGACCACACCAACTCGCAGTTCGGCCGGCGCGCGCAGTCGATCGCCGTCCTCTGCGACGGCTGGCTGGGCCGGCAGCGCGACGTCGCCTCGGTGTACGACGTGGTCCGCAGCGCCCAGGGCAGGATCCGTCACTTCCGGCGCGTGGAGATCCTCTCCCGGGTCGACTTCGGCATCACCAGCCGGGCCGTCGAACCGGTGGCGCTGACGCTCGCCGAGCTCCTCGACAACGCCACCAGCTACTCGAGCCCGGACACCGTCGTCGAGATCAACGCCCGGACCGTGCCCAAGGGCATCTGCATCGTCGTCGACGACGCCGGTGTCGGCATGAACGACGAGGAGCGGGCCCGGGCCGAGAAGCTCCTGTCCAGCAACCGGGTCTCGGGCGTCTCCGGGCTCGGCAACCCGCCGCAGTTCGGTTTCGCGGTGATCGGCGTGCTGTGCGAGCGCTTCGGCTTCGAAGTGTCGGTGGACTCCTCCTCCCCGTACGGAGGCGTGCGCGCCGTGGTGCTGCTGCCGCACGACCTGCTCACCGGCGTGCCGGAGCAGAAGACGCCGGCGCCGGCCGTGGCCGACACCGCCGTACCGCATCAGACCGCTGTACTGCAGCAGAGCGGACCCGAAACCGTGTCGGAGACCTCCCCGACCGCCGACGGCCTGCCGAAACGGCGCCGCAAGCGGCCGATGACCATCGTGCCGAGCAGTGCGCCGTCCGCGCAGGCTCCGGGCCGCTCCGGCGCGGAGGCGGCGGCGATCATGGGCGCCTTCCAGCGGGGCACGCGGTCCGGCCGGGCCGCGGATCCAGACGCCGTGGACCGGACAAGCAGCACACCTGGCGCAAGCAGCGAAGGACATGAGGTTTCGTGAACGACGATCTGTCATGGATGCTCGACAGCGCCCTGGAGATTCCCGGGGCCCTGCACGCTGTCCTGATATCCGCCGACGGTCTGTTGATGGCCCGGTCGAAGGACTACGACAAGGACAATGCGGACCGGGTCGCCGCCGCGATGAGCGGGGTGCAGTCGCTCAGCCGCTCGCTCGGGTTCTTCTGTGAGGACCCGCGCGCACGGTGGCGGCAGACCCTGGTCGAGTTCGACGGCGGCTGGGTCTTCCTGATCTCCGCGGGCGAGGGCGCCTACCTCGCTGTCTCCGCCGCCCCGGACGTCGACATGGCGGACATCACCTTCCGGATGCAGCAGCTCGTCGGCCAGCTCGGCAAGGTGCTGATGACGCCGCCGCGCGAGAACCTCGGCGCGCGCTCATGACCGGCCGCGACGAGTGGGCGTCCGAGTCCGCGGAATTAGTGCGACCGTACGTCATCACCAAAGGGCGCGACCTGCCCGACGAGGAGCAGCTCTCCCTGATCACGCTGGTGACGGCGGCGCCGGAGGAACGGCAGCTGCCGACCCGGCTGTCACCCGAGGAGCAGCGGCTGCTGGACATCTGCTCCGCCGGCTACCTCACGGTGGCCGAGATCGCGGGGCACACCCGGCTGCCGCTGGGCGTGGTGAAGATCGTCCTCGCCTCCCTCGCCGAAGGCGGCTACCTCATCACCCGCCCGCCGGTGGAGCGCGCCGCCCTCACCGACAAGGAGATCCTGGAGGAGGTACTCAATGGTCTCCGCGCCAAGTTTGGCTGAACAGCTCTACGTTCGCGACGGAGCGACGCAGATCCCGGTGAAGATCCTCGTCGTCGGGCACTTCGCGGTGGGCAAGACCACGTTCATCGGGTCGATCTCCGAGATCGAGCCGTTGTCGACCGAGGAGACGATGACGCGCGCCGCGGAGCACGTCGACGATCTCAAGGGGGTCCGGAGCAAGACCACCACCACGGTGGCCATGGACTTCGGACGCCTGACCATCAGCGACCGCATCGTGCTGTACCTGTTTGGGACCCCCGGCCAGAACAGGTTCGTGCAGATGTGGGAGGACCTCGCCCGCGGCGCCCTCGGGGCACTGATCCTCATCGACCCCGAGCGCCTCGCGGACTCCTTCGCGGTCATCGACCTGATCGAGCAGTACGGACTCGACTACGCCATCGCCGTCAACCGTTTCGACGGCACACCCCTGCGCGGCGAAGCGGCTCTGCGTGAGGCACTGGATCTGCTCGACGACACCCCCGTCGTCACCTGCGACGCACGCGACGAGAAGTCGTCCGCCGCAGCACTGACCACCCTCGTCCGCTTTTTGCTGGACCGTGCCCAACAGGAGCAGTAAGCCCCCATGGACGCTCAGACCCCCGCTCCGGTGCCCCCGCCCGGATGCCCTGCCCACGCCTTCGGCGGCCGGATTCCGCTGTACGGAGCGGAGTTCGCGGCTGACCCCCAGGCGTACTACGCCTATCTGCGCCACTACGGGCCGACCGCGCCCGTGGAACTCGCTCCGGGCGTGGACGCCACCCTCGTCACCGACTACCCGACCGCGCTGCAACTGCTCCAGGACAACGGCTCCTTCCGCAAGGACGCGCGTCGCTGGCGGGCCTTCACCGAAGGCCGGATTCCGCCGGACAGCCCGGTCGCACCCCTCCTTGCGTACCGTCCGAACTGCATGTTCAGTGACGGCGCCGAGCATCTGAGGCTGCGCCAGGCGATCACCGACAGCATGGCCCGCGTCGACTCGCACCAGCTGAGCCGGACCACCGAGCAGATCTCCAACTACCTCATCGCCCAGTTCGGCCCGCGCGGTTCGGCCGATCTGCTCGGCGACTACGCCAAGCAGCTGCCGCTGTTCGTGTTCAACCAGCTCTTCGGCTGCCCGGCGGACATCGGCGACCGCGTCCTGTTCGGCATCTCCGGGATGTTCGACGGCATCAACGCGGAGAAGGCCACCGAGGTGCTCTTCGGAGCCGTGGGGGAACTGGTCGCCCTCAAGCGGTCCCGGCCCGGCGACGACGTCACCTCGTGGCTGATGCAGCACCAGGCACGGCTGACGGACGAGGAGATGGTGCACCAGCTCGCGCTGCTCCTCGGCGCGGGCGCGGAGCCGCTGCGCAACCTCATCGGCAACACTCTGCACCGGCTGCTCACCGACGACCGCTACGCCGACGGGGGCGGCCTGATCGAGGAAGCCCTCGACGACACACTGTGGGACAACCCGCCCATGGCGAACTACGCGCCGCACTACCCGGCCGCCGACATGGAGTTCGCGGGGCAGAAAGTGCAGGCAGGCGAGCTCATGCTGGTCAGCTTCGCCGCGGCCAACACCGGCCCGGCGCTGGCGGCCTCGCGTCAGGCCGGCAGCAACCGGTCCCACCTGGCGTGGAGCGCGGGCCCGCACGGCTGCCCGTCCAAGGAGCCGGCGCGGCAGATCACTGTCACCGCCATCGAGAACCTGCTGAACCAGCTGCCGGACGTGGAACTCGCCGTCCCGGAGGACAGCCTGATCTGGCGCCCCGGCCCCTTCAACCGGGCCCTGGCCACTCTGCCCGCGCGTTTCACCCCCGTCCACTCGGCCCGGCGGACCGGTGTGCAGGCCACTCCGGAGGCGCCGGTGCGTCAGGAACATCCGGGCGAGGCCGCCAAGGCCGAAGGCAAGGGACTCTGGAGCCAGTTCCTGAACTGGCTGACGAAATAGCCCGCCCGCGCACTCAGCCCCCAGGAACGGTTGACGACCAGCACAGGTGCGCGTGAAGCCCATGCCATCGTGAAGTGATCCACACATCATCCGCCACTTCCTCACCACTGCATGACGGTTCTACCGCGGGGGTACTGATCCCCGCGGTATCCGTGTTGCGTACGAGGAAAAGGAGTTGTTGTGGACCACATATCCACCGGGCAGGTATCTTCCTGCGCCCCCCTGATCGCGGCGGGGGGCCGGTGACCGGCTCGCTCTTCGACGCCCCGCGGCATCCGGGAGCCGGTACGCTCGGCGGATTCACGGCGGACCAGCTGCTGCGCCTGTGCGAGGTCGTGGGGCTGGGTCCGGCCGACGCGGAGACGTACGCGCACACCCTGGTCGCGACGCTGGGTCCCGCCGCCGAACGGCCGCTTGACCTGCCGCCTCCCACCCCTAGCTTCCTCTCCGACGACCATACGCCGGTGGAGTTCTCCCTCTCCTTCACCGTCGGCAAGCCCCCGGCGCTGCGCGTGCTGCTGGAACCGGGCTGTGGCGCGGCCAGCCTGGCGGAGAACGGACGAGTCGGCCTGGACGTCCTCCGCGCGATGGCCCGGCGCTGGCACTTCTCCACCGACCGGCTGGACGAACTGGCGGATCTCTTCTTCCCGTCCACGCCCCACGGCACCTTCGCGCTGTGGTGCGCGCTGGAGTTGCGGCCCGGCGGCGTACCCAAGGTCAAGGTGTATCTGAATCCGGCCGCGTCAGGGGCGGAACGTTCCGCCGAGACGGTACGGCAGGCGCTGCGCCGGCTCGGCCACCGGCGGGCGTACGCGGCGCTGCCGGAGGCCGACGGCTGTCCGTTCCTCGCCCTGGACCTGGGCGACTGGGCGGTGCCACGGGTGAAGGTGTACCTCCGGCACCTCGGCCTGTCTGCCGCCGAGGCGGGCGGCCTGTCCCGGATGGGCCCGGGCCCCGGAAAGAGCGAGATCCGTGAGTTCTTCCGCATCGCCTCCGGGTACGTTGACGCCGACGACGAGCGGGGCCTGCCGCTCGACCGACGGCCGGGCCTGACCTGCCATGCCCTGACCGAGACCGGCCCGCCCAGCGGCTTCACCGTCCACATCCCGGTGCGCGACTACGCCCGCCACGACGGGGAAGCCCTCGAACGCGCCGGGACCCTGCTCCGTCACTACGGCATGGACACCACCCCGCTCCTCGGGGCCCTGTCCGCCCTCACCACGCGGCGGCTGTCGGACGGCGTGGGCCTCATCGCCTACTTGGCGCTGGCCCATCAGCAAGGCTGTCCGCCGCGGGTGACCGCCTACGTCTCCTCGGAGGCGTACGCCGTCAGGCCGCCGGCCGCCGTGCCGGCCCTCGGGCTCGCAGCAGCGCACTAGCCGCTTACCGGCCGCGGCCCGTGAGCAGGAGGCTCCTGGTGGACGTCCACCAGGAGCTTCCTGTAGGCCGACAGGGCCTAAGCGTCCTGCAGCTCCCGCATCTCCCGCAGATAGGGGCCGACGTCGACCTGGATGGACGTGCCGCCCTCCGCCGTGCCGTACCGTCCGGCGATGCCGTTCAGGTACGCGGCGATCTCCTCGCGCATGACGTCCGTGGACGGCAGGACGGCCTCGCCGGCAACGATCCGGGCGACCCAGCTCGACTGGGCCTCCACGAGGCGGGTGATCGAGCCCATCGGGCGGACCAGGCCGATGAAGTGCAGGCCGGGATGATCGGGGGCGACGACCCGTCGGTACAGCTCGACCGCTCCCCGCGGCCCGGCCGGACACCCGGCGGGCAGGAACGGGAAGGACATGCGGTAGCCGGTGCAGTAGACGATCGCGTCGGCCTCCTCCGACGTCCCGTCGGTGAAGACGACCCGTCGTCCGTCGAGGAAGTCGATCGCCGGCCTGGGGTGCACGGCGCCGTGGCGTATTCGGCTGAGGAGTTCGTCCGAGATGGTGACCGGAGAGGAGAAGAGCGGATGGTCGGGCTCGGGCAGGCCGTAGTCGGCGAGTCTGCCCCGGGCGACGAGCAGGGCCTGCTCGCAAAAGCGGATCTGCTCGGCGAACGACATGCTGGTGAACCAGGGCGCTTCGGCCATCTCGTCGACCGACATGCCGTAGAGCTGCTTGGGAACGATGTGCAGTCCCCGGCGCACCGAGAGCACGGTCCGCGCAGCGTGCCGGGAGAGGTCCGCGGCGATGTCCACCGCGGACGCGCCGAGGCCCACGACGACGACTCGCTGCCCGCTGAAGTCGCTGCCGTCGCGGTAGTCGAGCGCGTGCAGAATCGTGCCGGTGAACGCGTCGGAACCCGGCGGCGCCGGTTTCGGCAGCGCCGGCTCCGTGTTGTGGCCGGAGGCGACGACCACATGCGCGAAACGCCGGGACGTCATCGCCCCGCCCGCGTCCCGGCTGACGACCGTCCATGACAGGTCGGGCTCCTGACGCACCGAGACCACTTCTGTGCCGAGCTCGATGCGGTCCAGCACCCCGGCCCACTCCGCGAAGGACCGCAGATAGGCGGCGACGTCGCTGTGCCGGGGGTAAAGGGGAAAGGCGTCGGGCATCGGGAAGCCTCTGTAACCCGTGAGGTGCTTCGCGGTGTTCAGATGCAGCGACAGATAGCCGGGCCCGGTCTCTCCGGCCTGCGGCTGACGCCAGATTCCTCCGACGTCCACCGCCCGCTCCAGACAGACGAACTCGATCCCGCTTTCCGCGAGAGCGTGCGCAGCCGCCAGTCCCGACAGGCCCGCACCGATCACGCACACACTCAACGTTGCCCCCACACCACAGAAACCCTCCGTTCTGAACAGTCCTTGACTTCCCAGCCGGCCCACGCCTCACACCAGCAACACGGACTCAGGGCACGGATCACATCGACGGGGACACGGTGCGCCACCAGGGGTCCATGGGCAGCTGCCCGGCCGGCTCGAAGGGCTCGCGGGCGACTGATGTCGCAGCGCCGACGGCTCGCCGGGCTGCAGTTGCGTCCTGACCGCGGGCACCGCACGCTGCCCGTATGTACCAGACTTCGGATGCCGGCGTACTGCCCGTTCTGGTGACGGGCGCGGCGGGCAGTGTCGGCGCCGTCGGGCGGTCCGTGGTCGAAGGCCTCCGGCAGCGGGGCCTGCCCGTCCGGGCCATGGTGCGGCGCGATGACGAGCGGGCGCAGGCGCTGCGCGCGACCGGTGCCGAGGTCGTCGTCGGAGACCTGACGCGTGCGGGCGACATCGCCGACGCCCTGACCGGCTGCGGACGCATGTACTTCGGGATGGGCGTGTCGGCGCAGTATCTGGAGGCTGCTGCGACGGCGGCGGCCGTAGCGCGCGCGTGCGGGCGCCTGGAAGCGTTCGTGAACATGTCGCAGCTGACGGTCTCCGAGATGGACCTCACCAGCACCTCCGAGTCGGTGCAGCAGCGGGAGCAGTGGCTGGTCGAGCAGGTCCTCGACTGGTCAGGCCTGCCCGTCGTCCAGATCAGGCCCACCGTGTTCATGGAGAACCCGCTCTTCCGCGTCGGCTTCTCCTCGATCGCAAGCGACGGCACCATCAGACTGCCCTTCGGTCAGGCGAAGACCTCCCCGGTGGCGGCCGGCGACGTCGCCGCGGTCGTGGAGGAGATCCTGGCCGACCCGGCCCCGCACATCGGCCGGATCTACGAGCTGACCGGCCCCCGCTCGGAGGACATCGCCGCCATGGCCGCGGAGGTCTCCACAGCTCTTGGCCGACCGGTCAGCTACACCGACGTCCCACTGCAGGAATGGATCGACGACGATCTCAGGCCGCTGGGGCTGCCGGAGCACGTCTTCCAGCACATCTCCACCATGGCTCGCCTTCATGCGGAGAATCGCTATGACCGCAAGGCGGACGGGGTCGAGCAGGTCACCGGGCGGCCTCCTTCGGGGGTGGCGGATTACGTCCGCAAGAACCCCGGCCTGTTCACCCGCTGAACTTCCCACGCCGGAGCCGCCCGGAAAGGACCCGGCCCATGAGTGACGAACCACCCATCCGGACGTGCGGGTCCGCGAGATCGAACCGTGGCGCGAGGCCGGGCAGACCTGGCGGCGCGCCGCCGAGTCTTCCGCCGCAACCCCGACAACAGCGTCAACCTCAACCTCCCTTCCATCACGCCCGACATCCACGACGTCGAACTCGTCCGCTCTGACGACGAACAGGCACAGCCATGACCGTGGACACCGCCGTCATCGACCACCCCGCCCGGCGGCTCGTTGTGGCGCTCCCCCATCGCCGAACGCATGTTCCGCCACGACCCGTCGGTCATGCTGCACGCACCACTGCGGACCCTGCTCTACGCCGACCCCGACGGCGACACCAAACTCGCCGTCGACCAGCCCAGCCTGCTGTTCGCCAGCTACGGCAACCCGCGGATCGCCGACGTCGGCCGCGAACTCGACGCCCTCCTGGCCCAGCTGATCACTCTCCTCGGCGGAGACGTACCTCCCCAACTGTGACTCCGGATCGACAGACTCCAGCCTCAGACTTGAGCCATGCCGCCGTCGACGCTCAGGTCCATGCCTGCGCAGAAGCTGCTCTCGTCGGATGCCAGGAAGAGGGCGGCCTCGGCGACTTCCCCGGGGCGTCCCAGGCGTCCGAGGGGGATGACCGATGCGAAGGCAGCTCTGATCGCGTCCGCGCCTTCCTTGGAGTCTGCTTGGCTGTCCATGATCGGGGTGTCGATCGGACCGGGGCTGAGGGTGTTGACCCGGATGCCGCGGTCCCCCAGCTCCTTGGTCCACGTGCGGGCGTAGGAGTGCTCGGCGGCTTTGGTGGCGCTGTACGTGGTGTACCCGGCGACGCCGGTGTAGGCGGCGATCGATCCGACGAGGATGATCGAGCCGCCGTCTTTCATCAGGGGCAGCGCTCCTTGGGCGGTGAAGAGGGTGCCGCGGGCGTTGAGGTCGAAGGTACGGGCGAAGCTCTCCTCGGTGATCTGGCCGAACTCCTGCGGTTCGGCCAGACCCGAGTTGGCGACGACGACGTCGATCTTCCCCTTCTCCCTCTCGATGGCCTGGCAGAGCCGGCCGAGGTCGGCGGGGACAGTGACGTCGCCCTGAACTGCGGTGACGTTCCTACCGATCTCGTCCTTCGCCTTGTCCAGTTCGGGCCGGCGCCGCCCGGTGATGAACACGTAGGCACCTTCCTCCACGAACCTCTGCGCGATCGCGAATCCGATACCGCTGCTGCCGCCGGTGACGAGGGCAACCTTGCCGTCCAGTCTGTTCATGACTGTGACCATTCACGTGTGAGTCGTGGGAGATCCGGTATCCGCTCCCCGCTGTACCGCCGCGGGATGGCGGTGTGGTCGTCGAACGCGCGCGCAGACGGCAGTGCGCCGAGGATGGCAGTGTGCCGACAAGGATTCTGCTCGAAGGACGCCCGGGCGTGGGCAAGACGACCGCCATGCGGCGGCTCGCGGTGCTGCTGCGCAATCGCGAGGCGGTCGGCTTCACCACGGAGGAGATCCGGGAGGCCGGCGCCCGGGTCGGTTTCGCCCTGGAGACACTGACGGGCCGGCGGGCGGTCCTCGCCCACACGGACTTCCCGGGCCCGACTCGTGTCGGGCGGTACGGGGTCGACCTGAGCGTCATGGAACGGCTGGCCGTCCCCTCGATCCAGCCGATGGCGGCACCCGGGCGGCTCGTTCTCATCGACGAACTCGGCCGGATGGAGCTGGCCTGCACCCCGTTCCGGGACGCGGTCCAGGCGTTGTTCGACTCGGACGCGGACATCGTCGCCACGGTTCACGCGCACCGCGACCCCTTCACCGACGCCCTCGGACGGCGGCCCGACGTCGAGGTCGTCCACCTCACCCCGGCCAACCGGGACAACCTGCCCGAGGCACTCGCGGCCCGGCTGGAACGCAGGCCCTCATGAACCGTCCTGGGCCTGAAAACCGGCTCCCACGCCCTCTGGAGGCAGGGTTCACAGCCCGTGCCGGTCGAGGATGCTCATCAGCTTGCGCCTCCGCTTCAGCTCCGCCCGCAGGGCAACGAGGTAGGCGGTGAACTCGGCCTCGGTGCCCAGCGCCTGGTGGCAGTCACGGGCGTTGAGCAGCAACTGCGCCATGCGGTCGTAGACGCGGTCCCCGGTCGGCTCCTTCAGCGGTTCGATCAATCGCAGGTACACCGCGAGTGCATCGGCCGGGCGCCTCTCGCGCGAGAGGTCGGCGAGCCGCTGCCACTGCCGGTCGTCGGCACGGTCGGCCGCCTCCCGCCAGGCGGCATCCAGATCGCCGTCATCCAGCAGCGCGTCAATCAGCACAGCGCCGCGGTACCAGCCGCCGCGCTCCCCGCGGGCGTCGTGCCGCAGGGCCGCGAGCGCCGCCTCCCGCTCCGTCTCCCAGCAGCCTGCGTCCCGCGCGACGCTGCGCAGCTGCTGGTAGGCGGCGAGCGAGCGCTCCGCCCGGAAGCGGTCCCGGCGGACCGCGACCGCGTCGGCCGTCCGGCCCGCCCGCACGTAGCGGGCGCACACGTAGTCGGCCAGACGGCCGTCGACGTGAGCCTCGGACACGGTGTCCCGCAGCCCGCGCTCCGCCCACGCCAGCGCCTCGTCCTCGCGACCCGCAGCGTCCAGCTCCTCGGCGATGCGCAGATGCGTGGCGCCGGACGGAATCAAGTCCTTCGCATACAGAGCGACCAGCGCGTCCACATCGCCCTCCGCCCTGACCAGGCGCTCCATCAGATACCGCTCCGCCCAGCCGTGCGGGCTGCGCCGCCGCGCCTCGGCCGCCAGCTGCCGCATGCGGGCCAGCCCGGCCGGCCCCAGGACACGGGCGTAGTCGAGCGGATCGAGGTCCGTCGCGTCATTCCAGTCGCCGAGCACATGGCCGACCAGCCACTCGGCCAGCCGCCCGGGATCCGGCCGCGCCGTTCGGCACGCCTCCAGGTGGGCCTCGGCCACCACGGCAACGGCCTGCCCGACCACGCCGTCCGAGTCGTCGATCTCCGCGTAGGCCTCGCCGAGCGCCCGGATCGCCTCCTCGGCCAGGCCGACCGCCCGCGCCGCCTGCCCACCGGCGGTCAGGGCGCGCAGTGCGTCCGCCGCCTCCGCGACCTGCCGCGCGTACCCGGGGGCATCGGCGTACTCGACGTACCCGTACCGGGCGAACCGCCGCGGATCGATCAGCGCCATAAGGCGCTCCCGGACCGTGTCGAGGTCAGAGCGCGCGGCTGCGGCCCGCAGCTCCAGCCTCCGCCTCAGCTCCCGGTCACCAGCGACCAGTTCCCGCACCAGCGCGAGGAGTTCGGCTTGGGTCAGCGCCGTGAGCCAGATCTCAAAGCCGGCGGCTCGCATCCGGGCGGCGGCCCGCTGACGCGGAATCGCCTCCGACTGCCGCAGCACGGTCAGACCCACCGCCACGCAGTGCTTGCAGAAGTTGCCCTCCTGCCCGTACGGGCAGTCGCACCACCCGGAGACTCCGACGCCCTCGCCGAGGGTGAGCTGCACCTCGTAGACACCTGTGCCGTGTACGACGGCGGTGACCGACCCGTCGCCCACCTCCAGGCCACTCACCGCGTCCAGATACCCCAGCCCTCGATCGAAGGACCGAGCCCCGGCCAGGGCCCGCAGATCGTCCTCGCCGAAACCCACTGCTTTCCATGCCACACCGGCATTCAACCGCTCCCGCAGAGTGGCGGGTGCGAGATCCGCCGACCTCACCAGAAACGCCGGAGTGCTACATCGCGCGGTCGCGCTCTGCACCGGGACACCGGCTCAACATCTCTGTGATCCGGCCGATTTCATGCTCGCTCGATGTCACACCTCGCCTGCGAAGTCGAGATCGTCCTCTCGGGCCTCGGCAGCAGCCTGTACGGGCTGGGGCCGAAGCCACGGGCGGGCGACGGACGGGGACGCGGCGCGCCACCAGGGGGCCGTGGGCAGCTGCCCGGCCGGCTCGAAGGGCTCGCCGGGCCGGGGCAGCGCCACCGCCTGGCCGGCCGCCTCCGCGGCGTCCTTGGTCCACTCCCCCGGCTCGGCCCAGGCGTGCGGGGCGAGGTTGAAGGTGCCCCAGTGGATGGGCAGCAGCGCGCCGTGCGGGGCTCCGCCCTGGAGGTCGAGGTGGGCGCGCAGGCCCTCCTCCGGGGTCATGTGGATGTCGGGCCAGAAGTCGCTGTACGCCCCGATCTGGATCATCGTGGCGTCGAACGGACCGTGCGCGGCGCCGATGTCCCGGAAGCCGTCGAAGTACCCGGTGTCGCCGCTGTGGTAGATCCGGTGCTCGTCACCGGCCACGGCCCAGGACGCCCAGAGGGTGTGCTGGGTGTTGCGCAGGCCGCGTCCGCAGAAGTGGCGGGCCGGGGCCGCGGTGAGGGTGAGGCCGCCGACCCGGGTCGACTCGTGCCAGTCCAGTTCGCGCAGCCGGTCCGCCGAAACGCCCCAGTGCTCCAGGTGCGCACCGACCCCGAGCGGCACGGCGAACACGGTGTCGGTACCGGCCAGCTCCTTGATCGTGGGCATGTCCAGGTGGTCGTAGTGGTCGTGCGAGATGACGACGACGTCGACCGGGCCGAGCGCGGCCAGCGGCAGCGGCACCGGGTGCAGCCGCTTGGGCCCGGCGAACGGGAACGGGGAGCAGCGCTCACCCCATACGGGGTCGAACAGGACGCGGTGGCCGTCGATCTCCGCGAGCACGCTGGAGTGGCCCATCCAGGTCACCCGCAGCCCCGTGGCGGGCGGCTTGGCGAGGTCGGCGAGGGTCGTGGGGTGCACCGGGACGGTCCCCTTGGGGGCGCGCAGGGGCCGCGTGTCCTTGTCGAAGAAGACCTTCGCGAACTCCAGCATGGAGCCGGAGGGCCGGGTGCGGGCGAGGCCGCCCGGGTTCTGGAAGACGCCGTCCTTGAAGTGGGGGGAGCGGCGGATGCGCGCCAGGCGTTCCCCGCCGGGGTCCGCGCCGAAGGCCGCGGGCCGCAGCATGCTGAGCCCGGGGCTCTGGGAACGCAAACCGGTCACGGTACCTCCAGGTGGCGTCGCTCGGGTGGAGTCGCTGAGGCCCTCCATTATGGTCGGCCCCTCCGACAGACCGGGGGCCCCGGGGGTCGGTACGGTTCCGCGGGGCCCTACCGGATATCCGTTCAGCACATCGAGAAGGCGAAGCGGACCCGGGATACCGACTCTCGGTTCAGGAGCTGCTGCGGGACGCGGTGCGCTGGTACGCGCCCACGGGCCAGGCCAAGGGCTGGCGGCGGCGCGGCGGGCGGGAGCACACCGCACTCGAAGGTTCGCGGCCCGCACACGTGGAAGTGCCCTGTGCCGAAGCACCCGCCGCCGACTCACGTGGTTGCACCCCGCGCCGAGAGGCCTCACGGCCCCGCGCGCACGGCCGCGCCCCGCACCGAAAAGCTCTCGGTACGGGGCACGGGCCCCCGCCGTCGGCTCAGGCCACCGAAGCGATCCGGGTCTTGATGTCGTCCGGCGACAGCGTGCCCTTCGCCGTGACGTGGTCGCCGGAGGATTCGCCGCGCAGACGGCGGCCGATCCACGGGACGAGGTACTCGCGGGCCCAGTGGACGTCGTCGCGGCGGATGTCGAGCGTGCCGCGGGGCGGGAGCGGCGGCCAGGGCTGCTCCGGGTCGGCGGGGACGTCGAGGCCGAGAGACTGGCCGGCGCGCAGCGCCACCCGTGTGTGCCCCTCCGGAGAGAGGTGGAGCCGGTCGTCGTCCCAGGCCCGGCGGTCCTGGACGGACTTGAGGGACCACAGGTCGATCACGGGGCAGCCGTACCGGTCGGCGATGGCACGGACGTGCCCGTTGTAGGTGGCGATCTTGCCCCGCAGGTGCTTGAGCAAGGGAACGCCACGCGTGTCGAAGCCGGTCGTCACCAGCACCGTGCCCGCGGCCTCCGCGAGCCGGGCCACGGCCCGCTCGAACCGCTCGGCCACCTCGTCCGGGTCGGTGCCGGGCCGGATGATGTCATTGCCGCCCGCGCAGAAGGAGACGAGGTCCGGGGCCAGTTCCACGGCCTTCGGGAGCTGGTCGGCCACGATCTGGTCGAGCAGTTTTCCGCGCACAGCAAGGTTCGTGTACGCGAAGTCGCCCTCGGGCTGCCGGTCGGCGAGCAGGACCGCGAACCGGTCGGCCCAGCCGACGAACGCCCCGTCCGGGCCGGGGTCGCCGACGCCCTCGGTGAAGCTGTCCCCCACCGCCACGTACGACCCGATCACTGATCTTTTGTCATTCTTCGAATCGTCTGCCACGTCGGACCATGATTCCCCTTGGGATGTGACCTACGCGACCGTAGGCGGGGGTTGACGAACGGTGAGATGAGCCACGCTCATATCGTTGTCCGATCCGGAATACAACGCCTGTCCACGGTGTTGAAAGTGCGATCTACCGGATGCGGCGCAGACGGACAACCGTCGCATCCAGGTCGCCCCGCAGTCCGGTGCGCAGCCCGTGATGCAGGAGCACCGCACCTCGGTGCACTTCGCCCGTTTCACAGCATTCATACGACGCCGTCGGATCCAGCCCGCGCAGCCGCACCGTCGGTACGGGTTCGCCGTAGCTCTGCGCCCGGAGGCAGGCGAGGACCACGGCCTCGTCGCCGAGGACGTACTGGACGGCACTGAGACCGCCCGTCGGGGGCCGCAGCCGGTAGAGGTCGCCACGCTGGACCAGCGGGCGGATCTCCTTGTAGAGGGCCACCCACTTCCCGGCCTCGGCCAGCTCCTCCTCCGTCCACTCGGTGAGGTCGCCGCCGACGCCGAGGACGCCGGCCATCGAGCTGACAAAACGGAACCGCAGCGGACTGACACGCCCGTTGAGCTGGGTGTTCGGGCTGTCGGTGACCCAGGCGGCCATCACACGCGCGGGGTGGATCTGGCTGAAGCCGTGCTGGATGGCGAGGCGGTCGACGGGGTCGGTGTTGTCGGAGGTCCACACCTGGTCGGTACGGCTGATCACCCCGAGGTCGATCCGGCCGCCGCCGCCCGAGCAGGACTCGAAGGCGACCCCGGGGTGGGCCGCGCGCAGCCGGTCCAGCAGGGCATACAGGGCGCGGACATGGTCGACCCACAGGCGCTGCGGGTACGGCTCCCCGAGCCAGCCCGCGTCGGTGAAGCAGCGGTTGAAGTCCCACTTCACGTAGTCGACGGGGGCGCTGGACAGGACGGCGTCCAGCTGCCCCCAGAGATAGTCCCGGACGTCCTCGCGGGCCAGGTTGAGCACGAGCTGGTTGCGAAATTCCGTCCGCTTTCGTCCCGGTTGGTACTGCACCCAGTCGGGGTGGGCGCGGTACAGCTCGCTGTCCGGGTTGACCATCTCGGGCTCGACCC
Source organism: Streptomyces sp. NPDC002671 (assembly GCF_053592475.1). Lineage (NCBI taxonomy): Bacteria > Bacillati > Actinomycetota > Actinomycetes > Kitasatosporales > Streptomycetaceae > Streptomyces > Streptomyces sp. NPDC002671. The sequence goes on along the minus strand of NZ_JBSFVU010000021.1, from coordinate 137,547 downwards.
AGATGCCGAACTGCATACCGAGGCCGTGCACCTGGTCGGCGAGGGGCTTGAGGCCCTGCGGGAACCGGTCGGGGTTGGGCGTCCAGTCGCCGAGTCCGGCGCGGTCACTGGTGCGGGCGCCGAACCAGCCGTCGTCGACGACGAACAGCTCGACGCCGATCGCGGCGGCCCGCCGGGCGAGGGCGGCCTGCTGCTCCTCGGAGATGTCGAAGTTCGTCGCCTCCCAGGAGTTGAAGAGCACCGGCCGGTCCCGGTCCGCGTCCGGGACCACGTACGCGCGCTGGTACGCGTGCCAGGCGCGGCTCGCGCTGCCGAAGCCGCCGTCGGACCAGAGGCCCGCGAAGACCGGGCTCGTGTACGACTCCGCCGCCTCCAGCATCAGCAGGCCCGAGTCGTCGTGGCCGGCGCCGCCGGTGATCTGCACACGCGCGTCGGGGAGTTGGGCGACCGCGATGCGCCAGGTGCCGGACCAGGCGAGCGCGCAGCCGTAGACCTCGCCATGCTCCTCGCCGGCGTCGGTGTCGAGCGCGACCCAGGGCAGGTGCTGGTGGCCGGTGTGGCCGCGCCGGCTGCCGATGACCTTCTCGCCGTAGGTGAGGGGGGCGGCGGTGAGCCGGGACTCGGCGGCCCAGCGGCCGTGCAGCTGGGACAGCCGCCAGCCCTCGCGGTCCGGCAGGGTCCAGGTGGCCGCGTCGGCGCGCAGCAGCTCCACGCGCGCGTGCCCGCCGTTCGCCACGGTCACCCAGCGCTCCACGACGTCCCCGCGCATCCGGTAGTGCAGGGTGACGGCCAGGCCGTCGTCCTCGAAGCGGAGCCGCAGCTCGGTGCCTTCTCCGTCGCCTTCGGTGTCGTACGACACATAGCGCCACTCGGTGCCGCGCCGCTCCTCGGTGCGCACGGACAGGGCGGGGCGGACGAAGCGGGGGCCGCCCTCGACGGGGTACTCCTCGCGGCCGTCGAGCGGGGACTCGAAGGGCCGGTAGCCGGGCAGCGGGTCGGCCGCCAGGGCCTCGGCGTCCACGAGGGCGATCCGTGGCCCCCAGTGGAGGTGCAGGAGTTCGTCCCGCGGCGTGAGATGCAGGGCATAGCTGCTGGTCGGCCCCGACAGGAGCCACGTACGTCCGTCTTCGGCGATATCCACTATCGAGACCTCACAGGTGTCAACAGTTCCGCTCAAGTGCCAACATCATCACGGGCCGCGACCCCCGCTGGCAATGCCTGTGGATAACTGAATGCCCGAGGAAACCGATGTCGTATCGTCGTCAGAGCGCCCGTCGACGAACAGCGGCGGCGGGGCCGACCGGGAGGAGCCCCCGTGACCCAGCAGGTCCCGTCGACCGAGCCCGAACTGGCCGGGATTCGCAACTTCCGTGACGTGGGTGGACTGCCGACCGTGGACGGTCGCCGGGTGCGGCAGGGAGTGCTGTTCCGCAGCGGGCACCTCGCCCACGCGACCGACGAGGACGCGGCCTTCCTCTCCTCCCTGGGCCTGCACACGATCTTCGACTTCCGCAACGCGGCCGACCAGAAGCTGGAGGGCCCGGACGTCGAGCTGCCCGGCGTGCGGAACGTGAACCTGCCGCTGAGCGACCCGGCGGACGGCGCCGAGTTCTGGAAGATGGTCCGCGACGGCGACATCGAGCAACTGCGCGGCATCCTCGGCGAGGGCAAGGCGGCGGGCCGGATGATCGCCTCCTACCGGATGATCGTGAGGGACCGCACCGCCGAGCACTCCCGGGTGCTGCACGCGATCGCCGAGGACAGCGTGCCCGCGCTGATGCACTGCGCGGCGGGCAAGGACCGCGCGGGTATCTCCATAGCCGTCACGCTCCTCGCCGTGGGCGTGGAGCGCGAGGCGATCGTCACCGACTACCTGGAGTCCAACGCCAAGCACCGCCGCTACAAGGTGCGGCGCAACGGGGATGCCACGACGGCGTACACCCCCGAGGTGATGGAGCTGCTCAGCCCGCTCTTCGACGCGCGGGCCGAGTACCTGGCGGCGGCCTTCGAGAGCATCGACGAGGCCTGGGGCGGCGTCGACACCTACCTGGAGCGGGGCCTCGGCCTCACGCCCGAGACGCGTGAGCGGCTGCGCGAGCGCCTGCTGGACTGACGGACGGACCGACGGTCCCGCCCCCGCCTAGCCCTTGCCGCCGACCGCGAACAGCAGGTAGAGGAAGGCGGCGAAGATGTGGCCGACGGCGATGTAGATGATCAGCCGCACCCACAGGGCGCGGGGGAACTTTTCCTCAAGGTTGGTCATGGCAGCTCTCCGGTCGACGGGCCCAGGCACAGGGTGGCTGTGGGGCTCTGCAGCAGGGTGTGGAGGAACAGCAGCTCGACGCCGTCCGGGTCCGCGGCGGCGAGCCGGTGCGGGGTGAGCGAGTCGAAGTGCGCGCTGTCGCCGGGCGCGAGCAGGTGCACGGTGTCGCCGAGGCGCAACCGCAGCCGCCCCTTGAGGACGTACAGCCATTCCTCGCCGGGGTGGACGCGCACGATGTCGCCCTGCGTGCCGTACGGCACGCGCACGCGCAGGGCCTGCATGCCCCGGCCGGGCGCCCCGGCCTGGAAGTACGTCCAGCCGCCCGCCGGGGTCGGCTCCATGTCCGCGGCGCGCACGATCGCGTCCCGGTCGGCGACCGTCTCCCCGAGCAGCTCGGAGACGGTCGTACCGTAGATACGGGCGAGCGCGAGCAGCATCGGCAGCGAGGGCTGGCGCTGCCCGGTCTCCAGCCGGGAGAGGTGGGCGGGCGAGAGCCCGGCGGAGGAGGCGGCGGCCTCCAGGGTGAGGCCGGCGCGCCGGCGCAGGGCACGCAGCTGCGGCGCCACGGCGGGCAGGTCGTTGCCCTGGCCCGGCGGTGGCACGGCGTCTGAGGCGTTCATGCCTCCATTGAGCCGCAGTATTGCCTCACTGGCAATTTTCTTGCCTCAGAGGCAAAAACTGACCGGCACAGCTCAGCGGCCGGTGTCAGCGGTTGGCCACCGCCTGCTTGATCAGGGTCTTGCCGAAGTCCCACAGCAGCCCGCCGCCACTGTGCGCGTCGTCCATGACCTGGGTGAAGGCGTCTACGAACCGGTTCACGTCCGCCTCGTCCACGACCAGCGGCGGAATCAGCTTGATCACCTCCAGGTGGTCGCCGGAGACCTGGGTGAGGATCCGGTGGCGTTGCAGCAGCGGGACGACGACCATCTGCGCGAACAGGCCCTTGCGGGCGGCCTGGAGCATGGTCCAGCGGCTGCGCAGCTTGAGCGAGGAGGGCCTGCCGAACTCGATGCCGATCATCAGGCCCCGGCCTCGCACATCCGCGAGCAGCTCGTACTTGTCGATCAGCGCGGTCAGGCGGGATTTCAGCAGCTCGCCGGTCGTCCGCACCCCGGCGACGATCTCCTCGTTCTCCATCACCGACAGGACGGCCAGGCCGGCGGCCATCGCCTGCGCGTTGGACCCGAAGCTCGCCGAGTGGACGAGGACGCGGTCCATGGACGAGTAGACCTTCTTGAAGATCCAGTCCTTGCCGAGCGTGGCGCCCACGGGGACGTAGCCGCCGGAGAGCGCCTTGGCCACGCACACCAGGTCCGGTTCGACGCCTTCCTCGTGCTGGTAGGCGTAGAAGTCACCGGTGCGGCCGAGGCCGGTCTGCACCTCGTCGGCGATGAGCAGCGCCTTGTGCTTGTGCAGCAGCTCCTGCGCGGCCCGCAGCCAGCCGGGCGGTGCCTCGTGCACACCCTTGCCCTGGATCGGCTCCACGATCAGGGCGGCCACGTCGCCCTTCTTCAGCTCCCTGGCCAGGGCGTCGAGATCGCCGAGCGGTACGGCGGTGTCGGGCAGCAGCGGGGCGAAGCCGTCCCGGAAGCCGTCCTCGCCGTTGACCGACAGGGAGCCCGTGGTCAGGCCGTGGAAGGCGTGGTCGCAGTACAGGACGCGCGGCTTGCCGGTGGCGTACCGGGCGAACTTCAGGGCGGTCTCGACGGCCTCCGTGCCGCTGTTGCCGAAGAACACCCGGTCCAGGTGCGGACTGTGGGCCAGCAGCCGCTCGGCGAGCAGGCCGGGCAGCGGCTGGCAGTCGAAGCGGGTCAGGTCGGCGAGGGAGGCGTCGAGGACGTCGTGCAGCGCCTTGCGGACGACCGGGTGGTGCCGGCCGAGGCCCATCACCCCGAACCCGGCGAGCATGTCCAGGTAGTCGTTGCCCTCGGCGTCGTAGAAGTGGGCGCCCTCCGCCCGCTCGTAGACCTTGTCGAAGCCGATGGTGTGCAGCATGCGAGGGAGCTGCGGGTTGAGGTATCTCGCATGCAGCTCGTAGCGCTCGGCTCCGCGCTCGGCGAGGAGGGCGCCGAGGTCGAACTCCGTGGTCATTCAGCTGTCTCCTTGACTGTGCCGTTGCCGTCGACGCGCCTGACGGCCAGGCTCGCGCCGATCCGTCCGGCGATCTCGACGGGCGTGAGGCCGATGTCGGCCAGTACCTCGCTGCGTTTGGCGTGCGCGAGGAACTGCTCCGGGATGCCGAACCGCCGTACCGGCACGTCCACGTCGGCGTCGCCGAGGGCCAGCGCCACGGCCGAACCGACGCCGCCCGCACGGCTGTTGTCCTCCACGACGGCCACCAGCCGGTGTCCGGCGGCCAGGCCCGGCAGCGCGGAGTCGACGGGCTTGACCCAACGGGGGTCCACGACCGTGCAGTTGATCCCCCGCGCCGCCAGCAGCTCGGCGGCCTGGAGGCACACCGGCGCCATCACGCCTACGGCCACCAGGAGCACGTCGGGGTGCTCGGCGCGGTGCAGGACGTCCATGCCACCGACCTGGCCGACCGCGGGGATCTGCGGGCCGGCGGACTCCTTCGGGAAGCGGACCAGGGTGGGCGCGTCGTCCACGGCGACGGCCTCGCGCAACTGGGCGCGCAGCTGGTCGGGGTCGCGCGGGGCGGCGATGCGCAGGCCCGGTACGACCTGGAGGACGGACAGGTCCCACATGCCGTTGTGGGAAGCCCCGTCCACACCGGTCACGCCGGCCCGGTCGAGGACGAAGGTGACCCCGCAGCGGTGCAGGGCCACGTCCATCAGGAGCTGGTCGAAGGCGCGGTTGAGGAAGGTGGCGTAGACGGCGACGACCGGGTGCAGCCCGCCGGTGGCGAGTCCGGCCGCGGAGACCGTCGCGTGCTGCTCGGCGATGCCCACGTCCCACACCCGGCCGGGGAAGCGTTCGGCGAACCTGCCGAGGCCCACCGGGTGCAGCATGGCCGCCGTGATGGCGACGACGTCCTCGCGTTCCTCCCCGATCCGCACCATCTCCTCACCGAACACCGAGGTCCAGGAAGGCCCGTTGGAAGGAGCGATCGGTTCGCAGGTCAGCGGGTCCATCACGCCGACGGTGTGGAAGTGGTCCTCCTCGTGGGCGAGGGCGGGCTCGTAGCCGCGGCCCTTGAGCGTGAGGCAGTGGACCAGGACCGGGCCGTGGAACCGCTTGGCGCGGCGCAGCGCCGACTCGACGGCCTTGATGTCGTGCCCGTCGATCGGGCCGACGTACTTCAGGCCCAGGTCCTCGAACATGCCCTGCGGGGCGAAGGCGTCCTTGAAGCCCTTCTTCGCGCCGTGCAGGGACTCGTAGACGGTGGTGCCGACGACGGGCGTGCGCAGCAGGACGTCCTTGCCCCAGGCGAGGACCTTCTCGTAGCTGTCGGTCGTACGCAGGGTCGCGAGGTGGTTGGCGAGGCCGCCGATGGTCGGGGCGTAGGACCGCTCGTTGTCGTTGACGACGATGATCAGCGGCCGGTTCTTGGCCGCCGCGATGTTGTTCAGGGCCTCCCAGGCCATGCCGCCGGTCAGCGCGCCGTCGCCGATGACCGCGACGACGTGGCCCTTCTCCCCCTGCACCTGATGGGCCTTGGCAAGGCCGTCGGCCCAGCCGAGCGCCGTGGAGGCGTGGCTGTTCTCGATGACGTCGTGCTCGGACTCCTCGCGCGAGGGATAGCCGGACAGACCGCCCTTGCCGCGCAGCTTGGAGAAGTCCTGACGGCCCGTCAGCAGCTTGTGGACATAGCTCTGGTGGCCGGTGTCCCACAGGATGCGGTCCACCGGTGACTCGAAGACCCGGTGGAGCGCGATGGAGAGTTCCACCACCCCCAGATTGGGCCCGAGGTGACCGCCGGTCCTGGCCACCGCCTGCACCAGGAACTCCCTGATTTCGTCGGACAGTTCGCGAAGTTCCGCCTCGGACAGCGCCTTCAGGTCGCGTGGTCCCCGGATGTTCTCCAGAATCGTCACGCTCGGGCCCCCTCTCGGTCCGTGCCTTGCCTCAACTCACTTGGGGCTCAATCCGCTTGGGCATCGACTCACCAACCAGCACCGGAGCTCCGCCCCCGACCGCCACCGGCCCGGCCCGGATCCGCCGCGAGACGCGTCGCGGCGCGATGGGCCGGGCCGGCACCCCGGGGAGTCCCGAGGGAACGGCGGTCATGACCTCAGTCCCGGCTCCCGGAGACGGTCTCGCGCATCGCCCGCAGCGACTCCTTCAGAGAGCCCATGGTGGCGAGGACGGCGGTGGGTTCGTAGCCGCAGTGCGCCATGCAGTTGGCGCAGCGCGGGTCCTTGCCGCGGCCGTACTTGTCCCAGTCGGTCTTCTCGATGAGTTCGCGGTACGTCGGCACGTACCCGTCGCTCATCAGGTAGCAGGGGCGCTGCCAGCCGAAGAGCGAGTAGTTCGGGATCGCCCAGGCGGTGCACGGGAAATCGATCCTGCCCTCCAGGAAGTCCAGGAAGAGCGGGGAGTGGTTGAGCCGCCAGCGCGCCCGGTTGCCGCCCGCGAAGGCCTTCTTGAACAGCTCCCGGGTCTGCTCGACGCCGAGGAAGTGCTCCTGGTCGGGTGCCTTCTCGTAGGCGTAGGCGGGCGAGATCATCATCTCGTCGACCTTCAGCTCGTCATTGAGGAAGTTGAGCACCTCGACGACCGTCTGCGGGGTGTCGGTGTTGAAGAAGGTCGAGTTGGTGGTCACCCGGAAGCCGCGCCGCTTGGCCTCCTTGATGGCCTCCACGGCCTCGTCGAACACACCCTCCTTCGCCACGGACTCGTCGTGCCGCTCGCGCAGCCCGTCGATGTGCACCGCGAAGGCGAAGTACGGGGAGGGCTTGAACTTGTCCATCTTCTTGCGCAGCAGCATGGCGTTGGTGCACAGGAAGACGTACTTCCTGCGCTCCACCAACTGGCGCACGATCTCGTCGATCTGAGGATGCATCAGCGGTTCGCCGCCGGCGATGGACACCATCGGCGCACCGGACTCCAGCACTGCGCCCACGGCCTGGGCCACCGGCATGCGCTGCTTGAGCACCCCTGCCGGATGCTGGATCTTGCCGCAGCCCTCGCACTTCAGGTTGCAGGCGAAAAGCGGCTCCAGCTCCACGATCAGCGGGAACTTGTCCCGCCTGCGGAGCTTCTGTTCAACCAGGTATGCAGCGACCTTGATGGACTGACGCAACGGCATGGCCATCTGGCTCACCTCCGGGGGAGCAGCAAAGAACGGTGCCATTCGAAAAAAGCGGGAAGGACAGAACGAAGAACGCGGAAAGCTGATATTCCACCGCGCACCGTGCCGATTCTGACGAGTTCATGTTCTGGAGCGTCCACGACCACCCGTACGGCCGCAACCGGGCGCTCGCCGGCGCGTACGGCACTCAGGAGCGTGGCCGCCGATTCCATGTCGACCGCGATCGCGCCGGTCGCGAGCAGCTCGGACCGCTCCGGGCCCCGCACCACATGGTCGGAGCCGGTGAGCGGGCCGGTGTGGACGGTGCGCCCGGGCAGGATGCGCACGAGTTCCTTGACCAGCAGCTCCGTGCCCACACAGGGCACGGTGCCGTGGGCGTCGCGGGTCTTCTCGGCGACGACCAGGTCGCCGGGGTGCATGCCGGGGGCGAGCCCGGCGCAGAACCCGGTGGCCAGCACGGCAGCGTCGGCCAGCGCCGGGTCGGCCAGCCGCCGGGTGAGGGAGCGTTCCGCCGCGCGGGGGCCCATGCCCGTGCGGAGGAAGGTGACCGGCCCGCCCGCGCCGCCCCGGTCGCCGGTGCGCAGGGCGAGGTGCTCGATGCCGAGCGCGCAGGCGATCAGCAGCGGGGCCGGGGCGGGCTGGGCGCTCATTCAGCTCCCTTGACCTCGGAGAGCGGCTTGCCGGAAAGCGGCCTCTCGGACACCGGCTTCCTGGCGAGGAGGTCGCGCTCGAAGGGGTCGCCGTGCAGGTACCGGCCGAGCGCGGTGAGCGGGAAGACCTGCCGGTAGAGGTGGTAGTTGATGGAGAAGTCCCAGGGGAAGCCGGTGCCCGTGAAGTACGGCTCGTCCCAGCTGCCGTCGGCCCGCTGGGTCTCGACCAGCCACCGGACGCCGCGCTCGACGGTCTTGGAGCCCTTCTCCCCCGCCGCGAGCAGCGCCATCAGTGCCCACGCGGTCTGCGAGGCGGTGGAGGCGCCGCGACCGCTCCACTCCTTGACGTACTTGTAGGAGCGCAGGTCCTCGCCCCAGCCTCCGTCGTCGTTCTGGACGCTCTCCAGCCAGGCCACCGCCCGCCGGATCGCCGGGTGGGAGCCGGGCAGGCCGGCCGCCGTGAGCGCGGGCACCACCGAGCCGGTGCCGTAGAGGTAGTTGACGCCCCAGCGGCCGAACCACGAGCCGTCCGGCTCCTGTTCGGCGAGCAGCCAGTCGATGCCCCGCCGGGTGCGCGGGTCGTGCGCGAGGCCCTCGGCGGCGAGCATCTCCACCACGTGCGCGGTGACGTCCGCGGACGGCGGGTCGATGACCTCGCCGAAGTCGCAGAACGGCAGCCGGTTCGGGAACGGGCTGGTGTTGTCGACGTCGAAGGCGCCCCACGCGCCGTTCCGCGACTGCATCCCGAGGTTCCAGCGCACCGCCCGGCCGATCGCCCCGTCCACGCGCTCCGGATCGTGGTGCCGGACCCGGCGCAGCGCGAGGCCGACCTCGGCGGTGTCGTCGATGTCGGGGTAGTTGTCGTTGTGGAACTCGAACGCCCAGCCGCCCGGCGGAAGTTGGGGGCGCTTCACGGCCCAGTCGCCGGGCCGGACGATCTCCTCGCCGAGCATCCAGTCGGCCGCCTTGACCAGTTGCGGGTGGTCGGCGGGCAGACCCGCGTCGACGAGCGCGATGGTGGCGAGGCAGGTGTCCCACACCGGGGACTGGCAGGCCTCGATCATCCGGGCGCCGTCCTCGCGCCACACGGCGAAACGGTCCAGCGACTCAAGTCCCGCGCGCATCACGGGGTGTTCGAGGTCGTAGCCGAGCAGGTGCAGGGCGATGACCGAGTACACGGCCGGCGGCTGGATGCCGCCCCAGCAGCCGTCGTTCTCCTGTCGCTCGATGATCCAGCGGGCGGCGGAGTTCATCGCGGCCCTGCGCAGCCCGCGCGGGGCGACCTTGCGCAGCTGGTGCAGCGCCTTGTCCAGGCGCTGGAAGGCACCGTCCCAACTGGCCGCGGAAGCAAGGGGCTTGGGCGGGTTGGGGTGCTCGGGGTCGGTGTGCAGCTCGTCCAGCGGGAAGGGTGCCGGGCGGACCGGGCGCTTGGCGGAGACGATGGTCAGCGGGACGATCGTCTGCCGGGCCCAGCACCCGAAGTCGTAGATGTTGAGGGGCATCCAGGAGGGGAACCAGATCAGCTCCGGCGGGAGTTCGGGCAGGTCCTCCCACTTCCACCAGCCGAACAGGGCGAGCCAGATCCGGGTGAAGACCCGGGCCGCGGCGATGCCGCCGCGCTCGCGGATCCAGGCCGAGGCCCGCGCCATGTGCGGGGCGTCGGGCGCGTCACCGGCCAGGCGCAGCGCGACGTACGCCTCGATGGTGGCGGACAGTTCGCCGGGTCCGCCGTAGAAGGTGGCCCAGGCGCCGTCCTCGCGCTGCTCGCCGCGGATGAACAGGGCGGCGGCCCTGGTCGTGGCCTCGTCGCGGATGCCCAGGAACTGACGCAGGAGCAGGTCCTCGGCGTCCATGGTGACGTTGGTCTCCAGGTCGCCCTTCCACCAGCCCTCGGCGTCCTGCCGCGCGAGCAGGAAGTCGGTGGCGCGCCGGGCGGCACGTGCGGCGGCTTCGGACACCCCGGCCGCCTCGGGGATCGTGATGTCGGTGTCGCTGGCCGCGGAAGCGTGTGGCGGCAGGGCCGCTCCGGTGCTTCCGTCGGTCGTCGCTGTCATGGCTTCCCCTTCGTGCAGTCGTGCGAGTCGTGCTGCTGCGGGTCCGCCGTCGGCCGGTGTCCGTCACCTCCGGACACCGGCCGGCGACTATGCGAGAGTCCTTCGACCGATGGTGCTCATCTCTTCCGCACGACGACGAAGTCGGCGAGCGCCACGAAGGAGGCCCGTACCCGGTCGGGCATGTCGACCGCGCCGAGGGCCTCGATCGCGACGGCGTGCTGACGGCGCGCCTCCTGCGCCGTCCACTCACGGCCGCCCGCCTGCTCGATGAGGGCGGCGCGGGCCGCGAACTCCTCCTCGGAGAAGTTCTCGAAGTCGCTGCTCTTCGCGTCGGCCGCGAGGATCTCCCCGAGCCGGTCGGAGGCGCTGCCGCCCGCCGCGAGCGCGGCCACCACCGGCAGGGACTTCTTGCGCTGGCGCAGGTCGCTCCAGGTCTGCTTGCCGGTGGCCACCGGGTCGCCCCAGATGCCGAGCAGGTCGTCGACGGCCTGGAAGGCGAGGCCGAGGTGGTAGCCGTACCTCTCCAGCGCGTCCGCGGTCCGGTCGTCCGCGCCGCCGAGGACGGCGCCGATGGACGAGGCGCTGGCGAGCAGCGCGCCGGTCTTGTTGCCCTCCATCTCCAGGCACTCCTCGACGCTGACGCGGTCGCGGTGCTCGTAGGAGATGTCCTGCGCCTGACCGTCGATCAGGGCGCGGGAGGCGGCGGTCAGCCGGCGGGTGGCACGGGCCGCCTCGGCGCTGCCGATCTCCAGCAGCAGCTCGTTGGCGAGGGCGAACAGGGCGTCGCCGACCAGGATGGCCTGGGCGGGGCCGTGCACCTTCCAGACGGTGTCGCGGTGCCGGCGCTGCTCGTCGCCGTCCATCAGGTCGTCGTGCAGCAGCGAGAAGTTGTGCACGAGTTCGACGGCGACGGCGCCCGGGACGCCGACCTCCGGCGCGGCGCCCGTGACCTCGGCGGAGAGCACCGCGAGGGCCGGGCGGACGGCCTTGCCGCCGTCGCCGTCGGCAGGGTTGCCGGCGGCGTCGATCCAGCCGAAGTGGTAGGCGGCGACAGTGTCTATCGGCGGCGCCAGGCGCTCGACGGCCGCACGCAGGACCGGTGTGGCCAGGGTCCGGCCGCGCTCCAGGAGCGCGAGCACGTCCACCGCGTCGGCGGCCGTCGAGGCCGGGGGCACAGCGGGCACAGTCTCTCCTCTTTCTGCGGTACCGGAGGTGCGGGGGCCCGCCGCGGTCTGCTGATCGAGCATCAGGCCGCCTCCTCGAAAGCCGGGAGTCGGCTGGGGCGGGGCCGGCCCAGGGCGGCGAGGGCGGCGTCGGCCGCGCTCACGCCGCTGCGGACCGCACTCTCCAAAGTCGCGGGCCACCCGGTGGCGGTCCACGCTCCGGCCAGGTACAGGCCGGGGGTCTTGGTGCGGGCGCCGGGCCGCAGCCGCCCGACGCCGGGGCTGGGGGCGAACGTCGCCGTGCGCTCCCGGGTCACGAAGAAGTCCTTCACCTCGGCGCCGCGCGTGCCCGGGATCAGCCGCTCCAGCTCGGGCAGGTAGCGCTCGCGGAGCGCGGCCACCGGCGCGTCGATGTCGCCGTGCGCGGCCGACTGGGACAGTGCCAGGTACTGCCCGGTGCGCAGTCCGGACGCGTCGGTGCGGTCGAAGACCCACTGCACGGGGGTGCCGAGGGCGGCGAAGAAGGGCCGGGCGAGCACCTTGCGGTCGTAGACGACGTGCACGTTGAGGATGGGCGCGGTGCCGATCTCCAGGAGCCGTTCGGGGGCGTCGAGGGCGCCGGGCGGCAGCAGGTCGTGGGCCTCGCGCTGCGGTACGGCGAGGACGACGGCGTCGGCGGCGAGCGTCTCGCCGGGAACCTGAACGCTCCAGGCCCCGTTTTCGTTGAGAGAGACGGAGGTGACGCGTGTACGGACCTCGGTACGCACGCCCGCGGAGTCGAGCGCCCTGCGGGCCAGCCGGTCGTGCAGTTCGCCCAGCGGGACGCGCGCGAAGCCGATGTCGGCCGCGCCCGGGTCGGACAGCAGACCGGTCTTGAACACCATCGCGGCGAGCCCCAGCGAGGAGTCGCCCGCGACCGCGTTGAGGCTGGCGATACCGACCAGGTTCCACAGGGCTTGGACGGCGCGCGCCGACTGGCCGTGCGCAGCGAGCCAGCTGCCGAAGTTCTGGGCGTCCAGGGCCGGATCGGCGAGGTCGAGCCGCTTGAGCGCGAGCGCGGCCCGGCCGACCGCGGCACGCTCGGCGAGCGAGAGGTGCGGGTAGAGGGCCAGGCTGCGCCCCAGGTGGAGGGGGACGGGCAGCGGGTCGCGGCTGATCCGGCCGAGCCGCCGCCCCTCGGGCTTGGCGGCGTCCACGACGGGTACGTTCAGGCGGTCCTGCAGCGGTGCCAGTGCCGCGCCCTCGATCCGGTCGAGGAACCAGCGGTAGGCGGTGCAGCAGCGCAGGTACACGTGCTGGCCGTTGTCGACGGTCAGCTCGCCGCGCTGGAAGGAGCAGGCGAGCCCGCCGAGCCTGGGCCTGCCTTCGAGGAGGGTGACCTTGACGCCCGCGTCGGCGAGTGCGAGCGCCGCGGTGATCCCGGCCAGCCCGCCGCCGACCACGACGGCACTGCGTCCCGCGGTCGCCTGGGTGTCGGCGAGCGCCCCCGCGGGGCGCGAACGGTCGCTCATCGCGTGTCCTTCCGTGCGTGCCGGCCATGCTGGTGGAACGGTGCACGAGCGGCCGGCCGAGACAGGGACGCCACGCCGCGGCACGGGGTTGCCTGCCGGGCCGGGCCGGTCGGACCGCCCGGGTCCACGGGGCCCATCAGGCACGCCTCCTGACGCTCTGCCGGGACACGTGCCGGGCGTCGAGGCCGGACAGGCCGCGCACGGCGACGTAGGCCTTCTCGCGTCCGGGCAGCGAGACCCGGCCGCGCAGCACGGCCTCCGGGTCGCGCTCGATGCGGTCGAGCAGCCGACGGTAGATGCCGGCCATGGCGGCCACACAAGCGCCGCTGCGCCGGTCGAGCATGGGCAGCAGCCGGTAGCCCTCGGCGAAGAGGGCGCGGGCCCGTCGCACTTCGAAGTGGACGAGGCCCGCGAAGTCGGAGCCCTCCGGTGGGGTCGGCCCGTGGAACCCGGCCGAGCAGCCGAACTTGGCCAGGTCGTCGGCGGGCAGGTAGGTACGGCCGCCCTCGGCGTCCTCGCGGATGTCCCTGAGGATGTTGGTCAGCTGCAGCGCGAGGCCGAGCGTGTCGGCGTACTCGGCGGCGCGCTCGGCGCCGCGCGCGCCCGGTTCCGTGCCGAACACGCCGAGTGAGAGCCGGCCGATGGCACCCGCGACACACCGGCAGTAGACCTTCAGGTCGTCCCAGGTCTCGTAGGTCTCCCCGCGCACGTCCATCTGGACGCCGTCGATCAGCTCGTCCAGGCCGTCGAGCGGGATCGGGAAGGCACGCGCGGCATGGTTGAGGGCGACGGCGACCGGGTCGATGTCGTCGTCCGCGACCACGCCCTCGCGCATGCGCGCGAGCAGCGCCCGGGTGTCATCGAGGCGCGCCTCCTTGGTGGCACGGGGCAGGTCGCCGTCGCCGATGTCGTCCACTCGCCGGGAGAACGCGTACAGCGCCGACATGGCGCGGCGCTTGGATGTCGGCAGCAGCCGGATGCCGTAGGCGAAGTTGCGGGCCTGCTGCCCGGTGACGGCCTCGCAGTAGCTGTAGGCGGCGAGTACCGGCGCGGACACGTACAGCGGAGAATCCACGGTCCGGATCACCCCTCTCCTCGCAGGATCACGCCCGCCTCACGCAGCAGCCGGCCCTTGCCGGGTCTGGGCGGGCCGGGAAGTACGTCGTATTCGGCGGCGGCGATCGCGCGGACCGCCGCCCTTCCCCCTGCCACGAACCCCGCGAGCAGCAGCCTGAGCCTGCCGTGGACGCTACCCACAAGGGGGGCGCCTTCATTCAGCAGATCCCAGGCGCGTTCCGCTTCGTACGCGACCAGGGCGCGCACCGATGCGCCCGCGGTTTCCGCGGCGAGGTCGCTTTCGCGGACGTGGAAGCGCTTCATGTCCTCGGCGGGGAGATAGATCCGGTCACGGCCGAGGTCCTCGGCGACGTCCTGGAGGTGCTCCACGATCTGCAGGGCGGTGCAGATCGCGTCGGACAGACGGATCCGTTCGGGGCTCGCGGGGCCGGTGACGGCGAGGACGAGGCGGCCGACGGGGTTGGCGGACAGTTCGCAGTAGGCGAGGAGGTCGTCGTAGGTCTCGTACCGGGTGACGAGCTGGTCCTGGCGGTTGGCGGCGATCAGGCCGAGGAAGGGCTCGGGGGTGAGGGAGCGGCGGCGGACGGTGGGCTGGAGGCGGCGCAGCAGGGGGTGGCGGGGGCTGCCGTCGAAGACGCGGCGCAGGTCGGCCTCGAAGGCGTCGAGGAGGAGCAGGCGGTCTTCGGCCTCGGCAGCCGACACGCCGAGGATGCGGGCGTCGGCCCCGCCGGGGGCCAGGTCGCCGTCGCCGATGTCGTCCACGAGGCGGGCGAAGCCGTAGACCGCCATGAGGTCGTCGCGCCAGGCCCTGGGCAGGAAGAACGGGGCCACGGGGAAGTTCTCGCTCGCGGCCTTGTCCAGTGTGGTGCGCTCCAAGCCGGGCGCCGTGGCGGTGCCCGTCACCGCGCGCTGCCCGGGGCGGGGACGGCGCGTGCTGCGTTGAGCTGGGGAGTTTCCGTAGCCATCGCCGTCACATCTCCCGTTCTACACTGCCGACCCAATACACACTATTTCGGACACGCCGCCCGGCAATCCGCGGGCCGACCCGGCCAGAGGTGACGCGCATTATGGCCCTACTTGCCGCTTTCCGGCACTGGTACAGCTTACGTTGTACAACGCACGGCGGTTCGCCGGGGTGTCCTGCACATCACAACAACACACCGATTGGCGTCAAGATTCCTTAAGCCAGACCGAGTTGACGATTCTTTTGCGGGTGTGGAGTCCCGCGGAAATCGTTCCGGACGGACCGTGGCCGAAACCGGTGGGGTCCCTTACTTGCCCGTGAACTTCTCGTACTCCTTGAGGACCTCTTCGGTGGGCCCGTCCATGCGGAGTTCGCCGCGTTCCAGCCACAGGACGCGGTTGCAGGTGTCGCGGATGGACTTGTTGTTGTGGCTGACCAGGAACACCGTGCCGGCTTCCTTGCGCAGTTCCCGGATGCGCTCCTCGGAGCGCTTCTGGAAGGAGCGGTCGCCGGTGGCCAGGGCTTCGTCGATCATGAGGACGTCGTGGTCCTTGGCGGCGGCGATGGAGAACCGCAGACGGGCGGCCATACCGGAGGAGTACGTGCGCATGGGCAGCGTGATGAAGTCGCCCTTCTCGTTGATCCCGGAGAAGTCGACGATGCTCTGGTAGCGCTCCCTGACCTGCTCGCGGGACATGCCCATGGCGAGGCCGCCGAGGATGACGTTGCGCTCGCCGGTGAGGTCGTTCATCAGGGCCGCGTTGACGCCGAGCAGGGACGGCTGGCCGTCGGTGTAGACCTTGCCCTTCTCCGCGGGCAGCAGGCCGGCGATGGCGCGCAGCAGGGTGGACTTGCCGGAGCCGTTGGAGCCGATGAGGCCGATGGCCTCTCCGCGATAGGCGACGAAGGACACACCGCGCACGGCGTGCACCTTGCGCACCCCGCGCTCTTCCCCCCGCTTGAGTATGCGGCTCAGTGCGGCGGTGGCGCTTCCCTTGCCGGACTTGGCGCCGTTGACCCGGTAGACGATGTGCAGGTCGTCCGCGATGACCGTCGGGCGCCGGTCCGCGCTCGCCTGGTTGTTCTGCTCAGCCACGGCCGTACCGCTCCTCAGCCTTCCAGAAGTACACGAAGCCACCGGCGAAGACGGCCACGGCCCAGAACAGGGCGATGGCCCACACGTGCGGCGGCAGGTTGGCGGCACCGTACCCGTCGATCAGCGCGAAGCGCATCAGGTCCATGTAGATCGCGGCCGGGTTGACCTGCAGCAGCCGCACCGCCCACTCGGGGCGGCCCTCCATCATCTTGCTGATGGAGAACATGACGCCGGAGGCGTACATCCAGGTGCGCAGCACGAACGGCATCAGCTGGGCGAGGTCCGGGGTCTTCGCGCCCATGCGCGCCACGATCAGCGCGAGCCCGGTGTTGAACAGGAACTGCAGCAGCAGGACCGGCACGATCAGCAGCCAGGACAGGCTCGGGTAGCTGCCGAAGCCGATCGCGAAGACGAACAGCACGGCCATCGAGAAGAGCAGCTGCTGGAGCTGCTGCAGCGCGAAGGAGATGGGCAGCGAGGCCCGCGGGAAGTGCAGGGCGCGCACCAGGCCCAGGTTGCCGGAGATCGCGCGGACGCCCGACATGAGCGAGCTCTGCGTGAAGGTGAAGACGAACACGCCCGTCACCAGGAACGGGATGTACACCTCCTTGGACATGCCCCGGCTGGCGTGCAGGATGACGCCGAAGATGAAGTAGTAGACGCCCGCGTTGAGCAGCGGGGTCGCCACCTGCCACAGCTGGCCGAGCTTGGCCTGGCTGTACTGCGCCGTCAGCTTCGCCTGGGAGAAGGCGAGGATGAAGTGGCGCCGCCCCCACAGCTGACGGACGTACTCCGCGAGCGAGGGCCGGGCTCCGCTCACGGCGAGCCCGTACTTGGCGGCGAGCTGCGCGGCCGTCAGTCCCTCGTCGGGCGAAGGGGCCGCGGTCACCGCGACCGTGCCGTCCTGGGTGGTCTCACTCACGGATGGAAACTTTCGTCTTCGGGTACGTCTGTGCGGGTCGTCTCGAGTGGCCGGCGGGGGTGGGCCGGCCGGGGCGGGCTCACGTCGAGCTTGTCAGATGACCGGGGGACGGCCCAGCCGCGTGAGCCGCCACACCGTGCGCCAGCGCATCGGGCGGCGGGGGCCGCAGGGCGTCGTCCAGCCCTCCTTGAAGCCGCCGAACCAGGCCCGCAGGGCCGGCCGGGAGGGGCGGCGCAGCAGGGTGAGCAGCATCCAGACCCCGAGGTAGACGGGGACCAGCAGGGCGGGGAGGTTGCGGCGGGCCAGCCAGACCCGGTTGCGGGCGACCATCCGGTGGTAGACCGCGTGCCGCGAGGGCGCGGTCGTCGGGTGGTACAGCACCATGTCGGACCGGTAGTCGATCATCCAGCCCGCGTCGAGGGCGCGCCAGGCCAGATCGGTCTCCTCATGGGCGTAGAAGAAGTCGTCCGGCAGGCCGCCGACCTCGGCGAAGACCTTGGTACGGACGGCGTTGGCGCCGCCCAGGAAGGTGGTGACCCGGGAGGAGCGCATCGGGTCGGAGGCACGCAGCCGGGGCACGTGCCGGCGCTGGGTCTCGCCCGTCTCCGGGTCGGCGATGCGGAAGCTGACGATGCCGAGGCTCGGGTCCGCGGCGAACGCCTCGCGGCACAGCTCGGCGGTGTCGTGGCGGGCCAGCAGGCCGTCGTCGTCGAGGAAGAGCAGAAGGTCGACGTCACGGCCGCCGGGCCCGAAGGCCTCTATGCCGACGTTACGGCCGCCGGGGATGCCCAGGTTCTCGGGCAGCTCGACCGTACGGACGCCCTCGGGGACGTCCGGGACGGGCGAGCCGTTGCCGACGACGACCACCTCGACCGGGTCGCCCTCCTGCTTGGCGACCGAGTCGATCAGGGCGCGCAGCTCCTCGGGACGGTTGCCCATGGTGATGATGACGGCGCCGGCCTTCATGCCGCTCACCTCAGCCTGCTGGAGGCGAGGATGGACACCAGGTGCAGCAGGGTCTGCAGCAGGGCGATGCCGGCGAGAACGGCCGTACCGAGGCGGGTGAAGAAGAGGTCACCGTGGATCTGGTCCGCGATCGCGAGGACCACGATCAGCAGCGAGGCCTCGATGCCGAGGATCAGCCGGTGGAACTTCAGCGCCGAGGCGGCCCGGCGGGCCAGCGCCATGCCGGAGGAGCGCGGCTCGGAGGCCGCCTCCTTCACGGGCGCCATCCCGGTCTGGTGCCGGGCGACGCCGACCAGGTCGGTCTCGGCCTTGATCAGGATGGCGCCGAGCGCGGCGAGCGTGCCGAGGAAGGCCCACAGCCAGTCGATCCGGCCGCTGCCCCACAGGTCGGCGGCGCGCAGGCCGAGCCCGACCAGGACGGCCGCGTCGGTGAGGTAGGCACCGACCCGGTCCAGGTAGACCCCGCCGAGCGAGTACTGCTTCCGCCAGCGGGCGATCTCGCCGTCGACGCAGTCCAGCAGCAGGTACAGCTGGGTGGCGACGACGCCGAGGACGGCGCCCCAGATCCCCGGCACCAGCAGGGCCGGGGCCGCGAGCACGCCGCAGACGGTCATCAGGTACGTGAGCTGGTTGGGCGTGACCCTGGTGTTCACCAGGTAGCGGTCGACGCGCAGGGACACCTCGCGCATGTAGAGGCGTCCCGCCCAGTGCTCACCGCTGCGCCGGTCCTTGACCCCCGCGGGGTGGACGACCGGACGGAGTTCAGCTACCGATGGCCTTGACATAGTCGGCGTAGATGTCCTTGATCTGGTTCGTCTTGAGGGCGAGGTGCTCGAGGATCGTGTACCGGCCGGGCCTGGTCTCCGGAGCGAACTCCACGGCGCGGACGAACTCGTCCACCGTGAAGCCGATCTCCTCCGGCAGCACCGGAAGCCCGTGCCGACGCAGCACCTCGGCCATGAACGCGGACTGCTCGTGGGCTCCGCGAAGGTACATCGCGAAGGCGGCCCCGAGCCCGCACTGCTCGCCGTGGCTCGCGGCGCGCTTGGGGAAGAGCAGGTCGAAGGCGTGGTTGATCTCGTGACAGGCGCCCGACGCGGGGCGTGAGTCGCCCGAGACCGACATCGCGACACCGGTGAGGACCAGCGCCTCGGCGAGCACCTGGAGGAAGTCGTTGTCCCCGATGCCGCCCGGGTGCCGGAGCACCGCCTCGCCGGCCTGGCGGGCCATGGCGGCGGCGAGTCCGTCGATCTTCTCGCCGTTGACGCGGTTGGCCAGCTCCCAGTCCGCGACCGCGGAGATGTTCGACACGGCGTCGCCGATGCCCGCGCGCACGAAGCGCGCCGGAGCCTCCCGGATGACGTCCAGGTCGATCACGACGGCGATCGGGTTCGGCACACCGTAGGAGCCGCGCCCGGCGTCGTTGTCGAGGGTGGCGACGGGCGAGCACAGGCCGTCGTGCGCGAGGTTCGTCGGCACGGCGACCAGGGGCAGGCCGACGCGGGCCGCGGCGAACTTGGCGCAGTCGATGATCTTGCCGCCGCCGAGGCCGACCACGGCGTCGTAGTGGTCTGCCTTCATCTCGCCGGCCAGCCGGATCGCGTCGTCCAGGGTGCCGCCGCCCACCTCGAACCAGGAGGCGCCCGGCAGGGACGGCGCGATGCGCTCGCGCAGCTTGGCGCCGGAGCCGCCGCTGACGGCGACGGCGAGCCGCCCGGAGTGCGAGATCCGCTGGTCGGCGAGGACGCTCGCCAGGTCGTCCAGGGCACCCGGGCGGATGTCCACGACGACCGGCGAGGGAATCAGCCGGGTCAGTACTGGCACGCGATCTCCCGTCCCCGGGCGAGGTCGTCGTGGTTGTCGATCTCGACCCACTGGACGTCGCCGATCGGCGCCACGTCGATCTTGAAGCCGCGGTTGACCAGCTCCTGGTAGCCGTGCTCGTAGAACTGCTGCGGGTCGGTCTCCCAGACCGTCTTCAGCGCGTCGGCCAGGTCGGGGGCGGCGTCGCCCTCGATCAGGGTGACGCCGATGTACTCGCCGGTCGCCTCGGCGGGGTCCATCAGCTTGGTGATCTTCGTCATGCCCTTGCCGGGGTCGACGACGACCTTCATCTCCTCGTCGGCCAGGTTCTTCACCGTGTCCAGGGCGAGGATGATCTTCTTGCCCTCGCCGCGCGCGGCCAGCAGCGTCTTCTCGACGGAGACCGGGTGCACGGTGTCGCCGTTGGCGAGGATCACGCCGTCCTTGAGGGCGTCCCGGCCGCACCACAGGGAGTAGGCGTTGTTCCACTCCTCGGCCTTGTCGTTGTCGATGAGCGTGATCTTGAGGCCGTACTTCTGCTCCAGGGCCTCCCTGCGCTCGTACACGGCTTCCTTGCGGTAGCCGACGATGATCGCGACCTCGGTCAGCCCCACCTCGGCGAAGTTGCCGAGGGTGAGGTCGAGCACCGTGAGCGAGTCCTCGGCGCCGTCGGGGCCCACAGGCACCAGCGCCTTGGGAAGGCTGTCGGTGTAGGGGCGCAGACGCCGTCCGGCGCCGGCCGCCAGCACGAGGCCGATCATGCGGTTTCTCCTTCGTCGTGTACGGCGGGCGCGCCGCCCTTGTGGGCAGCCACCCAGAAGCGGATGCTCTCGACGAGCACCACGAGGGCCACGTACACGGCGAGAACCGTGAGCGCGACCGTGAACTGCGAGGCGGTGAGCAGCGCAGCCAGGACGGTGACGAGCAGCGTCCGTCCCTCATGCCCCCCGATGGCGCGCACCAGCCAGGCCGGGCTCGCTCCGGCGTTGCCGCGGATGCGGTACACCGTGTCGTAGTGATGGTAGGCGACGGCGGCCACCAGGCCGAAAGCCGCAGGAAGGGCACCGTTTACCCCGGCTTTACTTGCGAGGGCGAGCACGGTGAGGTACTCGGCGGCCCGGAAGACGGGCGGGACCAGCCAGTCGAGGGCGCCCTTGAGGGGGCGGGCGACGGCGAGGGCCGAGGTCAGGAGGTAGACGAGGGCGCCGACGACCGGCAGCACGCCGCCGAAGCCGGTCAGGGCCGAGCAGGCCACGACGGCCGCGCCGCCGAGCAGGGCCGCGGCCGGTACGGCGAGACCGGGCAGTCCCTTCCCCAGTCCGCGCGTGAGGGCTTCGGTGAGGGGGCCGGAGTCGGCCAGGTCCGCCAGTGCCCGCGCCGCGCGGTCGGTCCGCCGGGCCTTGCGGGTCAGCGACCGCAGCACCCGGCCCGCGGTGGTGTAGGTCGCGGCGAAGGCGCAGCCCGTAAGGAGGGCGTAGAAGGTGATGCGCGGGGTGGTGGCCGCGGTGAGGACGGCCATCATCGCCCACCGCTCGCCTATCGGCAGCACTATCATCCGCCGCACCCAGACCGTCCAGCCGACGCTGTCGAGCCTGCCGGAGAGGGCGGCGGTGGGGCTGGTGTTGGCGGTGGCGTCGTGGTTGGCCTCGTTGAAGGAGAAGTCGACCACGTGCCGGCAGGTCTGGAGGATCATCGCGCCGAGGGCGAGGGCCCACACGTCGTCGCCACCGCGGGCCGCACCGAGCGCGAGTCCGGCGTAGTAGGCGTACTCCTTGGCCCGGTCGAAGGTGGCGTCCAGCCAGGCGCCGAGCGTGGAGTACTTCAGGGCGTAGCGGGCGAGCTGGCCGTCGGTGCAGTCCAGCACGAAGGACGCGATCAGCAGCACACCGGCCGCGACGAACCCGGCACGGGTGCCGGTGGCCGCGCAGCCCGCGGCTATCAGCGCGGTGAGCAGCGAGGCGGTGGTGACCTGGTTGGGGGTCAGGCCCCGGCGGGCGCACCAGCGGGCGATGTAGCGCGAGTACGGGCTGATGAAGAAGGTGGTGAAGAAGCCGTCGCGGGACTTCACGGCCGACTTCAGGCGTACGGCCTCCTCGTCGACGGCGGCCACGGCCTGCCGGGCCTCGTTGCGGCCCTGCGGGTCGGTGGGGACGGCGGCGGCCAGGCTGCCCAGCTCGGGGCGGTGCACGTCGCCGCCGTCGGCGTCGAGGGCGGTGACGATCCGGTCGGGGAGGCTGTCCACGGCGACGGCCGTGCCGCCGCCGGCGGAGGTCTCGCGGGCCATGGCCCGGGTCAGCGCCTGCCGGGCGGCCGGCTGGGCGGTGACGGCGCCGGGGAGCGCGGCGAGCGGGAAGCGCGGGTCGGTGAGGCCGAGGCGCAGCGCGTGCAGGTGGCCCACGAAGCGGGCGTCGACCAGGGCCACGCGCCGGTCACCGGGGACGGCCGCGAGCAGGGTCTCCGCCTCGGCGGCGTCGGCGGCCACGCGCACGTCGAAGCCGAGGGCCCGCAGATCGCTGTCCAGTGACGATCCGGGGACCGGCTGACCGGTGACGATGGCCGTCGACAACCGAACTCACTCCCTGGGTGCCGGCGCGCGGGCGCCGGTCTTCTGCATGGTGGGGCGCCCTTGCCAGCGGCACACCCGGGCGGCATGTCGGCAGAGGCTATCCGATGGCACAGAGCCCGTGTTCACCGGCCGTTCACGGCCCGGCCCACGGGGACTGCCCCGGCCTTTGCCGCGATCATCATCGGGGATCCGGGGCCCGCCTCACAAACCGCGGTCGCAGAGCCGGGCATCCCCGGGCATGAAGGACACAGGGGCCTTCGGGGCCGGGAGACGTACCGGTGAACCCTACGGCAAGACCATGCCGCCGACGCGTGTCCGGTGCGCGCGGCAGCGCCCTGACCTGCACATCGTTTACGCAGGTCAGGGGAGATGACAACGGTGTTCAGTGCCGCGTTGCCCGATACCCCCCACCCGTAGTTCACTGGCTACCGGAACGGCGACGGAAGGGCGGTTGTCATGGGGGCAGGGCACGACCACGGGCACGCGCACAGTCATGCGCCCGCCACGGGTACGGCCGCGGCTGCGTACCGCGGCCGGCTGCGGATCGCGCTGGGCATCACGCTCACGATCATGGTGGTGGAGATCGTCGGCGGACTCGTCGCGGACTCGCTCGCGCTGATCGCGGACGCGGCGCACATGGCGACCGACGCGGTGGGCCTCGGCATGGCGCTGCTCGCCATCCACTTCGCGAACCGCCCGCCGAGCACGAACCGCACCTTCGGCTACGCCCGCGCCGAGATCCTCGCCGCACTGGCGAACTGCCTGCTGCTGCTCGGGGTCGGCGGATACGTGCTGTTCGAGGCGGTCCAGCGGTTCGTCACGCCCGCGGAGACCGAGGGCGGCCTGATGATCTGGTTCGGCCTGTTCGGCCTGGTCGCCAACATGATCTCGCTCACCCTGCTGATGCGCGGGCAGAAGGAGAGCCTGAACGTGCGCGGCGCGTTCCTGGAAGTGGCCGCGGACGCGCTCGGCTCGGTGGCGGTGCTGATCTCGGCGTCCGTGATCCTGGCCACCGGCTGGCAGGCCGCCGACCCGGTCGCCTCGCTGGTCATCGGGCTGATGATCGTGCCGAGGACGCTGAAGCTGCTGCGCGAGACGCTGGACGTGCTGCTGGAGGCCGCGCCGAAGAACGTCGACATGGCCGAGGTGCGGGCGCACATCCTGGCGCTGGACGGCGTGGAGGACGTGCACGACCTGCACGCCTGGACGATCACCTCGGGGATGCCCGTGCTGTCGGCGCACGTGGTGGTCAGCGCGGAAGTGCTGAACGCCATCGGCCACGAGAAGATGCTGCACGAGCTGCAGGGCTGCCTGGGCGTCCACTTCGACGTGGAGCACTGCACCTTCCAGCTGGAGCCGAGCGGGCACGCGGAGCACGAGGCGAAGCTCTGCCACTGACGGTTTCCGGTGCGGCGGCACTGTTCCCGGTGCGTTGGGACGGTTTCGGGGCGCCGGACCGGGCATGATCACCTACCGGGTCCGCCTCCCGGACCGGGTGGAAGTGCCGGGAGTGCCGGATTCGTACGGCAGACTTGGGGTGCGAAGACCGAGGCGAAGGATGGGTATGCCGATCACACCTGCCACCACGACGCACAGCTCGTCCGATGGCACCACAGAGGCGATCTTGCTGGAACTGGTCGACGAGAAGGGTGTGACGATCGGCACGGCGGAGAAGCTCGCCGCCCATCAGCCGCCGGGGCAGCTGCACCGCGCGTTCTCCGTGTTCCTCTTCGACGAGCAGGGGCGGCTGCTGCTCCAGCAGCGCGCGCTGGGCAAGTACCACTCCCCCGGTGTGTGGTCCAACACCTGCTGCGGCCACCCCTACCCCGGCGAGGCGCCGTTCGCGGCGGCGGCCCGGCGCACCTTCGAGGAGCTGGGCGTGTCGCCGTCGCTGCTGGCGGAGGCGGGCACCGTCCGCTACAACCACCCGGACCCGGCCTCGGGCCTGGTCGAGCAGGAGTACAACCACCTGTTCGTCGGCCTGGTGCAGGCGCCGCTCGCGCCGGATGCGGAGGAGGTCGGGGCGACCGCCTTCGTGACGGCGGCCGAGCTCGCGGAGCGGCACGCCCGGGACACCTTCTCGGCCTGGTTCATGACCGTGCTGGACGCGGCCCGTCCGGCGGTCAGGGAGCTGACGGGCGCGTCGGCCGGCTGGTGAGGACACCGACCGGCGCGATGACGTTCGGCGGCCGGGCGGCGGCACCGGAGCACTCCGGCTGCCGGCCCGGCCGTATGCCGTTCCGGCAGCTCGGCCGTTTCGGCAGCTCAGGCGCCGGCCAAACGTTTCAGCGCCACACCCGTAGCCGTAGCCGTCGGCTGAACGTTTCCGCAGCCCGCGCGGCCGACCAGCGGCCCGGCGGTGCGCCGCCGTACCTCACGGCAGCCCGGCCGGTTTGAGCGGCAGGGCGGCCCAGATGACCTTGCCGCCGCTCGCCGTGTGCTCCACGTCGACCACCCCGCCCGCCTCCCGGGCCACCTCGCGGACCAGGAGCAGCCCCCGGCCGCCGGTCCGGCCGTGGTCGGCCTCCAGGGCGGTCGGCCGGTAGGGATGGTTGTCCTCCACGGACACCCGCACCCACTCGGCCCCGACGGCGACCTCCACGGCCAGCATCGGCGAGAGCAGCACCGCGTGCCGGACCGCGTTGGTGACCAGTTCGGAGACGATGAGCAGCAACCCGTGGAGCACGTCGTCGCAGACCGGTACGCCCTGGCGCAGCAGCAGGTCCCGTACGGCGTGCCGGGCCTGCGGGACCGAGGAGTCCTCGGCGGCGGCGGTGAACCGCCAGACGCCCTCGTAGGGCAGTGGGTCGGGCGGCGGCCCTGCGGCCCCCGCCGGGCGCGGGCCGTCCCCGCGCCCGTGGTCGTCCATCGTCCGGTCGCCGCCTTCGCGCTCGATTGTCACCACACGTCGAGTGTTGATAACGATCGGCTCCGCTCCACGGAACTGAACACAAGTCAGCCGGTATCGGACGCTTTCTGACCGCCTGGGTATGACGAGGTCATGTGTGGGACCGTTCCTGTCGCCGGAACCGCCGATTCGCGAACTATTCGGGTTGTACGGGTTAGACGTGCGGCTTCTCCGAGACGAGACCGACGACGCGCCGGCCGCCGTAGCCGGTGGCGATCAGGCCGAGGCCGTCGAAGAGCAGCGCGAGCGAGATGAAGGTGCCGATGACGTACTGGCTGCTGCCCGGCCAGGAGCCGAGGACCAGGATCCCGAGCATCAGGTCGAAGGCGCCGAGCAGCAGGGTCAGGCCGAACTGGGGGCCGCGCACCACCAGGCTGCCGACAAGCCGGAAGAACCCGCCCGACAGGAAGAGCAGCGCGGCGAACATGGTGAGCGCGGCGGCTGCCGCGTGGGGCAGCCGGATGACGACGATGCCGGCCGCGACGTTCAGGCCGGCGACGACGACGCCGAGCCAGAAGTAGCTGCTCCCGCGGGCCTGGATCGCGTGCAGCAGGCCGATGATGCCGCCGATCAGCAGCAGCCAGCCGAACAGCAGCATCGAGGTCAGCGTGGCGACGCCGGTGTAGACGAGCCCGACGAGTCCGGCGAGCACGAGGATCACACCGAGCGCCGCGAGCATGCCGAAACTGCGGTGCAGGCTCGTCGCCCTGTTCTTCGCCGCCCCGTCCCGGGGCTTGCCGGACCTGGCCATCGCCACCTCCTCGATAGCCCCCTTTGTGTCGCTTATTCATTTATGTCCCCTCTGTGCGGGGTGTCGTAACTCACCGGGCCCGTCGTGATCACCACGGGTGGCGGGCCGATAGCATCCGGCGCATGGAGCCCCAGCTGTCGCACCAGGTCGCCGACTCCGTCGCCACCGTCGTCATATGCCATCCGGCGAAGCGCAACGCCATGACGGCCGCGATGTGGCGGGCGCTGCCGCCGCTCCTGGCCGAGCTGGCGGGCGATCCGGGAGTGCGGGCGCTGGTGCTGACCGGGGCGGGCGGGACCTTCTGCGCGGGCGCGGACATCTCCACGCTCCGGGAGTCCCGGGAGGAGGCGCAGGGGCTGGCGGTGGCAGCCGAGGAGGCACTGGCCGCGTTCCCCAAGCCGACCCTCGCGGCCGTGCGCGGTCACTGCGTGGGCGGTGGATCCCAGCTCGCGGCGGCCTGCGATCTGCGGCTGGCGGAAGAGGGCGCGCTGTTCGGCGTGACGCCCGCGAAGCTCGGCATCGTCTACGCGGCGTCCTCGACCCGCCGGCTGGTCTCGCTGGTGGGTCCGGCCACCGCCAAGTACCTGCTGTTCAGCGGCGAGTTGATCGACGCGCAGCGGGCATTGCGCACCGGGCTCGTGGACGAGGTGCTGCCGGAGGGCGAACTGGACAAGCGGGTCACCGAGCTGACCCGGATCCTGGTGTCGCGCTCGCAGCTGACGCAGGCCGCCGCGAAGGAGTTCGCCGACGGCCGCACCGACCGGGACGCCTACTGGGCCGGACAGGCGCGCGGCAACGGCGACACCACGGAGGGCGTCGCCGCGTTCCTGGAGCGCAGGCAGCCGCACTTCACCTGGACCGTGCCCGGCACGTCCGTGTCCGGCTGAACCGGCTGCCGGTACGGAACGGCACGCGGCACGCGGCGACGCGGCGCGGCCCTGATCCCCGGTTGTCGGTGCCACCTGCCACAATTGCGGCGCAAGCTGACGTGGAGAAGGCGGTACGGGATCGTGACGACACCCGAGTCCCTCGAAGTAGGGTCCATCGAAGGCAGGATCGCCGAGGAACTCGGCGTACGGGAGCGGCAGGTGAAGGCCGCGGTGGAGCTGCTCGACGGCGGCTCGACGGTGCCCTTCATCGCCCGCTACCGCAAGGAAGCGACCGAGATGCTCGACGACGCGCAGCTGCGCACGATCGAGGAGCGGCTGCGCTACCTGCGGGAGCTGGAGGAGCGGCGGACCGCCGTCCTGGAGTCGGTGCGCGAGCAGGGCAAGCTCACCGAGGAGCTGGAGGCCCGGATCCGCGGCGCCGAGACCAAGGCGCGCCTGGAGGACATCTACCTCCCGTACAAGCCGAAGCGGCGCACCAAGGCGCAGATCGCGCGCGAGGCGGGCCTGGAGCCGCTCGCGGAGGGGCTGCTGGGCGACCCGACGGTGGAGCCGCTGGCCGCTGCCGCCGCCTTCGTCGACGCCGACAAGGGCGTGGCCGATCCGCAGGGCGCACTGGAGGGCGCGCGGGCCATCCTGACCGAGCGGTTCTCGGAGGACGCCGACCTCATCGGCGAGCTGCGCGAGCGCATGTGGGTGCGCGGTCGGCTGGCCGCCAAGGTGCGGGAGGGCAAGGAGGAGGCGGGCGCCAAGTTCGCCGACTACTTCGACTTCGCCGAGCCCTTCACCGAGCTGCCCTCGCACCGGATCCTGGCGATGCTGCGCGGCGAGAAGGAGGAGGTCCTCGACCTCGTCCTGGAGCCGGAGGAGCCCGCCGAGTCCGCACCGGTCCCGTCGTCGTACGAGGGGATCGTCGCCTCGAAGTTCGGCATCGCCGACCGGGGGCGTCCCGCCGACAAGTGGCTGACGGACACGGTCCGCTGGGCCTGGCGCACCCGGATCCTGGTCCATCTCGGCATCGACCTGCGGATGAGGCTGCGTACGGCCGCCGAGGACGAGGCGGTCGACGTCTTCGCCGCGAACCTGCGCGACCTGCTGCTCGCCGCCCCGGCGGGTACGCGCGCGACGCTGGGACTGGATCCCGGTTTCCGTACCGGCGTGAAGGTGGCCGTGGTCGACGCGACGGGCAAGGCGGTGGCGACCGACGTCATCTATCCGCACGTCCCGGCCAACAAGTGGGACGAGGCCCTCGCGAAGCTGGCCCGGCTGGCGAAGGAGCACGCGGTCGAGCTGGTCGCGATCGGCAACGGCACGGCGTCCCGGGAGACCGACAAGCTCGCCGGTGAACTGATCTCCAAGCACCCGGAGTTGAAGCTCACCAAGGTGATGGTGTCCGAGGCGGGCGCGTCCGTGTACTCGGCGTCGCAGTACGCCTCGCAGGAGCTGCCCGGCATGGACGTGTCGCTGCGCGGCGCGGTGTCCATCGCCCGCCGGCTCCAGGACCCGCTGGCCGAGCTGGTGAAGATCGACCCGAAGTCGATCGGTGTCGGCCAGTACCAGCACGACCTGTCCGAGGTGAAGCTGTCCCGCTCGCTGGACGCGGTCGTCGAGGACTGTGTGAACGGCGTCGGCGTGGACGTCAACACCGCGTCCGTGCCGCTGCTTTCGCGGGTGTCGGGCATCTCCTCCGGGCTCGCCGAGAACATCGTGTCGCACCGGGACGCCAACGGACCCTTCAGGTCGCGCTCCGAGCTGAAGAAGGTGTCCCGGCTGGGCCCGAAGGCGTACGAGCAGTGCGCGGGCTTCCTGCGCATCCGGGGCGGCGACGACCCGCTGGACTCGTCCAGCGTGCACCCGGAGGCGTACCCGGTGGTGCGGCGCATGGTGAAGACGTCCGGGCAGGAGGTGGCCGCCCTCATCGGCAACACGGGCGTGCTGCGCTCGCTGCGGCCCGCCGACTTCGTGGACGACAGCTTCGGTCTGCCGACCGTCACGGACATCCTGAAGGAGCTGGAGAAGCCGGGACGCGACCCGCGGCCCGCCTTCAAGACGGCCACCTTCAAGGAGGGGGTGGAGAAGATCTCCGACCTGTCCGCGGGGATGGTGCTGGAGGGCGTGGTGACGAACGTGGCCGCGTTCGGGGCGTTCGTGGACATCGGTGTGCACCAGGACGGGCTGGTGCACGTCTCGGCGATGTCGAAGACGTTCGTCAAGGACCCGCGCGACGTCGTGAAGCCCGGTGACATCGTCAAGGTGAAGGTCCTCGACGTGGACATCCCGCGCAAGCGGATCGCGCTGACGCTGCGCCTGGACGACGAGGCCGCGGGCGCCTCCGGCCAGGGGCAGGGGGGCCAGGGACAGGGCCGCCAGCAGCGTGGTGGCGGGGGCCGGCCGCCCCAGCAGCGCCAAGGCCAGGGGCAGGGGCAGGGGCAGGGGCAGGGGCAGCGTCAGGGCCGCGGTGGCGACCGGGGCGGGCGTCAGGCGCCGCCGCCGGCCAACAGCGCGATGGCCGACGCGTTGCGGCGGGCCGGGCTGCTGGATCCGAAGAAGCGCTGAGAGACGGGGTCCGGGCCGGGCGAGTCGCGTCGTCCGGCCCGGGCGCGCAAAAGCGCGTGCCCGAAGGTCACTTGATTGCCAGACTCACGCCATGGCCATCACTGATCCCAAGCACGACCTCCGGATATACCTCCAGGACGCCCGCGACGTCCTTCTGTGGAAGCTGGAGGGCCTGTCCGAGTACGACGTCCGGCGCCCCCTGACCCCGACGGGGACCAATCTGCTGGGGCTGGTCAAGCATCTCTCCGGCGCCGAAGCCCTGTACTTCGGGGCGACCTACGGGCGGCCCTTCGACGGGACGCCCCTGTGGATCACCGGGGACGCGGAACCCAACGCCGACCTGTGGGCCCGGCCGGACGAGAGCCGGCAGGACATCGTCGGCCTGTACCGCGCGGCCTGCGCGCACTCCGACGAGACCATCGCCGCACTGCCGCTGGACGCGGTCGGCCGGATCCCCGGAGACAGAGGCAGCGAGGTCACGCTGCACAACAGCCTCACCCACATGATCGCCGAGACCCAGCGGCACGCCGGACACGCCGACATCGTGCGGGAGTTGATCGACGGCACGACGGGGCAGCGCCCGGACGGCACCAACATGGCCCCCGGGGACCGGGCCGCCTGGGCGGCGCACCGGGAGCGGGTGGAGCGGGCCGCCAAGGAGGCTTGACGGAAACGTTGGCCGGGAGAACGGTCGGATCACTACTATTCGATCGGTTTCGGCCTCTGCCCTGATTCCGGGCGGACAACTCACCTTTATGGGGACACATGTTCAGACGTTCCGCCGTCGCCGCCCTGTCGGGCGCGCTGGCCCTCTCCGCCCTCACCGTGACGGCCGCCCGGGCCGATTCCGGTGAAGGAGACACCCAGGTCCTGCTGGCCGTCGTCAACGGCGGCCAGCCGGTCGTGCTGGGCGCCATGACGAAGAAGACGGTCACGCTCAGCATCAGCGCGAGCGACGACTCGGGGATCAAGGACGCCTACGGCTGGCTCTGGCACGGCTCGTGGGACAACCCCGACGGCGCCGCCGGTCCCGGATCCGACACTCCGCTGACCTGCACCCCGGTCTCCGGAAGCACCACCACCTCCACCTGCACCGCCGACATCGTCATCGACCCGAACGCGATGCTGATCAACGCCAACGCGGGTACCTGGAACATCTGGACGTCCGTGGACGCCAACGACTTCAACTACGTCAACAAGGAGAGCGCGGGCACCTTCCTGATGAAGCGTGCCGCCAGGCTGACCGCCGACGCCACCCCCGAGCCGGTGGCCAAGGGTGGCGTCCTCACCGTCAAGGGCGCGCTGACCCGCGCCAACTGGGGCAAGGGCGGCACCTACAGCGGCTACGCCGGCCAGCCGGTGAAGCTGCAGTTCCGCAAGGCCGGCAGCACGACGTACACCACCGTGAAGACGGTGACCAGCGGCACCGACGGCGCCCTCACGGCCACCACGACGGCCACCCAGGACGGCTACTGGCGCTGGAGCTTCGCCGGCACCAGCACGACCGGCCCGGCCAAGGCCTCCGGCGACTACGTCGATGTGACGGGGGTCTAGGTCCTGTCGGCCTAGCGTTCGGTCAGCTTGCCGTCCGCCACCTCCAGGCGCCTGGTCACCCGGACCGCGTCCAGCATCCGCCGGTCGTGGGTGACCAGGAGGAGCGTGCCCTCGTAGGAGTCGAGGGCGGACTCCAGCTGCTCGATGGCCGGCAGGTCGAGATGGTTCGTCGGCTCGTCCAGGACGAGGAGGTTCACGCCCCGGCCCTGGAGCAGCGCCAGGGCCGCGCGGGTGCGTTCGCCCGGGGAGAGGGTCGCGGCCGGGCGCAGCACGTGGTCGGACTTCAGGCCGAACTTGGCCAGGAGAGTGCGGACCTCGACCGGCTCGGTGTCGGGGACGTCCGCGCAGAACGCGTCGAGCAGGGTCTCGGGGCCGTGGAAGAGCTTGCGGGCCTGGTCGACCTCGCCGACCAGGACGCCCGAGCCGAGGGCCGCGTGCCCGGAGTCGAGCGGGACGCGGCCGAGCAGCGCGCCCAGCAGGGTGGACTTGCCGGCGCCGTTGGCCCCGGTGACGGCGACCCGGTCCGCCCAGTCGATCTGCAGGGACACCGGGCCGAAGGTGAAGTCGCCGCGCCGGACCTCGGCGTCGCGCAGGGTCGCCACGACCGCGCCCGAGCGCGGGGCCGCCGCGATCTCCATGTGCAGCTCCCACTCCTTGCGCGGCTCCTCGACCACCTCCAGGCGCTCGATCATGCGCTGGGTCTGCCGGGCCTTGGCGGCCTGCTTCTCGCTGGCCTCGCTGCGGAACTTGCGGCCGATCTTGTCGTTGTCGTTGTTCGCCTTGCGCCGGGCGTTCTTCACGCCCTTGTCCATCCAGGAGCGCTGCATCTGCGCGCGGTCCTGGAGGGCGGACTTCTTGTCGGCGTACTCCTCGAACTCATCGCGGGCGTGCCTGCGTGCGACGTCCCGTTCCTCCAGGTAGGCCTCGTAGCCGCCGCCGTAGAGGTTGATCTGCCGCTGGGCGAGGTCGAGTTCGAGGACCTTGGTGACCGTGCGGGTGAGGAACTCGCGGTCGTGGCTGACGACGACCGTGCCCGCGCGCAGGCCGGTGACGAAGCGTTCCAGGCGCTCCAGGCCGTCCAGGTCGAGGTCGTTGGTGGGCTCGTCCAGGAGGAAGACGTCGTAGCGGGAGAGCAGGAGGGAGGCGAGGCCGGCGCGGGCCGCCTGGCCGCCGGAGAGGGCGGTCATCGGCTGGTCCAGGTCCACGGCGAGGCCGAGGGAGTCGGCGACCTCCTCGGCGCGCTCCTCCAGGTCGGCGCCGCCCAGGTTCAGCCAGCGCTCCAGGCTGACCGCGTAGGCGTCGTCGGCGCCGGGTGCGCCGTCCACCAGGGCCTGGGTCGCCTCGTCCATGACCCGCTGGGCCTCGGCCACGCCCGTGCGGCGGGCGAGGAAGTTCCGGACGGTCTCCCCCGGCCTGCGCTCCGGCTCCTGTGGCAGGTGGCCGACGGTCGCGGTCGGCGGGGAGAGCCTGAGCTCGCCCTGCTCGGGCGCGGTGAGCCCGGCGAGCAGGCGCAGCAGGGTGGACTTTCCCGCGCCGTTGGCGCCGACCAGCCCGATCACGTCGCCGGGCGCGACGACGAGGTCCAGCCCGGTGAAGAGGGAGCGGTCGCCGTGTCCGGCGGCGAGATTCTTGGCGACGAGAGTGGCAGTCATCAGAACGCCGATCCTAATGGGCCGCGGGAGTGCCGCTCAGCCGGATTTCCCCCGGTCACCGGTGGCTCTATCGTCCTGACATGGACAGCGAGTCGCGTGACGAAGTGATCGTGGTCGGGGGCGGGGTCGCCGGGCTGACGACGGCCGTGGTGCTGGCCGAGTCCGGGCGGCGGGTCCGCGTGTGGGCGCGGGAGCCCGCCGAGCGCACGACCTCGGCGGTCGCGGGCGGCCTGTGGTGGCCTTACCGCATCGAGCCCGAGCCGCTGGTCGGAGCATGGGCGCTGGCGTCCCTCGCGGTGTACGAGGAGCTGGCGGGCCGTCCCGAGGAGACGGGCGTCCGGCTGGTCGAGGGCGTGCACCGGGGAACGCGGCTCGACGAGCTGGGCGACTGGGCCGGCCGGGTGCCCGGGCTGCGGAAGACGGCCGACGGGCTGGCGGCGCGGCTGCCGCTCATCGACATGCCGGTCCATCTGGCGTGGCTGCGGGAGCGGCTGGCCAAGGCGGGAAGCACGGTCGAGGAGCGTACGGTGACGGATCTTGCCGCCGTGCCCGCGCCCGTCGTGGTCAACTGCACAGGGCTGGGCGCCCGCTCACTCGTGCCCGATCCCGCGGTGCGGCCGGTGCGCGGGCAGCTGGTCGTGGTGGAGAACCCGGGGATCACGACCTGGTACACGTCCGTCGAGCACGTCTCGGCCGCCTCCACCTACTTCATGCCGCAGCCGTACGGGCTGCTCCTGGGCGGTACGGCGGAGGACGACGCCTGGTCGCTGGAGCCGGACCCGGACACGGCCGCCGCGATCGTCGCCCGCTGCGCGGCCGTCCGGCCGGAGATCGCCGGGGCGCGGGTGCTGGCCCACCGGGTGGGGCTGCGGCCGGCCCGCGACGCGGTACGGCTGGAACGGCAGCCCCTGCCGGGCGGCGGGGTGCTGGTGCACAACTACGGGCACGGCGGGGCCGGGGTCACCGTGGCGTGGGGCTGCGCCCGTGAGGCGGCCGGGCTGGTGGACCCGGCCGCCTGAGGGTCAGCCCTGCGGGAGGTGCAGGGCGGTGTGCGGGGCGCGGACGCCGGCCCGGGTCCCCGGCTCGGGAGCGGCGGACGGCGTGCTGCCGGAGGTGGCGCGCTCGAACGCGGGCGCGCCGCCGACCAGCGGCAGGCCGGCCGTCGTACGGGACAGGTCCAGGGTCAGGGTCGGCCGGGTGGACGGAGGATCGATCAGGTCCTTGTCCGTGCCGGCGACGATCAGCGCCAGGCGGTGGCCCTTGGGGACGACGTGGTCGGTGGCCGCCAGGTCCAGGGTGATGGTGTACGCCTTGCCCGGGACGAGCGGGACGCCGTGGCCGAGCGAGGCGTAGTGGCCGAGGTCGGCCCAGCCGCGGCTGAACACCGTGGAGTCGACCTCGGCCGTCTTCGCGCGGGTCTCCTTGAAGCAGGCGCTGTCGCCGGCCGTGCTCTCGCCCCAGCAGGTGCGGTCGGTGAGCGTCGTGATGCCCTCGGCGGCGTCGGCGTAGTCGCGGATGGTGTCCGGGCCGAGGTCCACCAGGACGGCCGACAGGTGGGCCGAGGCGGTGGTCGGGGTGGCGGTCACGGTCACCCGGGCGGAGCCGGACAGGCGCAGGTCGCGGGTGAGCGGCGCGGTGAGGAAGCCGGCCTTCTCCGGGGTGGACGTGGTCAGGTGCGCGGCCCAGTCGGTCTCGCTCAGTCCCGGGTCGTCGGTGAAGGTCTCGGTGCCGGCGGCCGTGCGCGTGCCGAGTGTGCCGACGCCCGCGCCGGTCCCGGGGGCCGGGTGCAGGGTGGTGGTGCGGGTGGTGTGCGGCGGCCAGGCCGTCGAGGTGACCCAGTGGTCGGGGTGGCGTTCGATGTCGGCCATCGGCCGGCGGTCGATGCCGTTGTCGTAGCCGAGGAGTTCGTGGTCGAACCAGCGGTGCAGGGTGTCGACCCAGGCGCCGCGCCGGTAGTCGAAGGGGTCGACGTGGCCGGTCTGGGAGAGCCAGATCTTGCGGTGCACGCCGTGCTTCGCGAGGGCGTCCCACCACTGGCCGAAGTGCTTGGTACGGACGTTGAGGTCCTGCATGCCGTGCACGACGAACACGCTCGCGCGCACCTTGGCCGCGTCCTTGACGTAGTCGCGCTCGGTCCACAGCGGGGTCCAGTCGCCGGAGCGCGGGGAGCCGTCGGCGAGTTGCTTCTGTACGGCCGCGCAGTGGGCCTGCGCGTCGTCGCTCTCGACGTAGCCGGCCAGTTCGTCGGGGCCGCCGTCGTAGAGCGGGGCGCCCTGGGCGAAGTAGTAGTCGTACCAGGAGGAGATCGCGCTGATCGGCACGACGGTCTTCAGGCCCCTGACGCCGGTGGCGGCGACACCGTTGGCGATCGTGCCGTCCCAGCTCTTGCCGATCATGCCCGTTCTGCCGTTGGTCCAGCTCGCCTTGACGGCCGTAGAGCCGGTGCGGCTCGTGTACGCCTTCGCGCGGCCGTTCAGCCAGTCGACGACGGCCTTCGCGGACTGGATGTCGGAGCGTCCGCCGACGTCGACGCAGCCGTCGGAGCGGTTGGTGCCGGCGAGGTCGACGCCGACGAAGGCGTAGCCGCGCGGCACGAAGTAGTTGTCGTAGAACAGCGGCATCTGGACGACGTGGCCGTCCGCGTCGTACGTCTTCAGCTGGTGCTCGTTGCCGCGCCCGCAGCAGGAGTAGTACGGGCTGGCGTCCATGATGACCGGCACCTTGCGGCCCTGCCGGGCGGGTTCGGCGGGCCGGACGATGTCGGCGGCGACGCGGTCGGACCGCCCGTCGCCGTCGGCGTCGAGGCCGGTGTCCACCCACACGGACTCGCGGACGGCGTCCGCGTACGAGTAAATGGGCCGGCTCTCGCGGGGCGCGGCCTGGGCGGAGGCGTGGCCGGCGGCCTGGGCCGAGGCCGGGGTGAGGAGTGCGGCGGTCAGGGTGGCGACGGCCGCGGTCGCGAGCGTTCTCCAGATCGTGAAGCGCGTGCTTATCGGCATGCGCGGACGGTACCCCGGCCAACTCCCGTACAGAAGAGGCCAAACGGAGTCCCAAAGTGTTCATGTCGGCTGAATGGCGTTCGTGTGACAAGCGAGGCCATGGACAAGGCAGGGGCCACAGGGACTGAATAGGCTCCGAACAGACTTCCTGTCCCAGACGACTTGGAGCTGACACGTGCACCGCAGAATCTTCGCGCCGGGCGCACTCGCGGCGGCCTCCCTCCTGCTGGCGATCCCGGCATCGGCCGCGAGCTACGCCCCCGGCGCACCGGGCATCGGCGACCCCTACTACCCGTACTACGGAAACGGCGGCTACGACGTCTCCCACTACGATCTGAGGCTGCGTTACCAGCCGCAGACGGACGAGCTGCAGGGCACGGCGACGATCCTGGCGAAGACCACCGAGGACCTGTCCAGCTTCGACCTGGACTTCCTGCTGGACGTGAGCGAGGTGCGGGTCAACGGCACTAAGGCGTCCTTCGCCACCTCGGGCCAGCACGAACTCGTCGTCACGCCGAAGACGCCGCTCAACAAGGGCCAGGCCATCACCGTGGTGGTCCGCTACAGCGGGGTGCCGTCCACGAAGAGCGCGTACGGCTTCACCACCTGGCACCGCACGCCGGACGGCGCGGTCGCCGCCGACGAGCCCGAGGCCGCCTGGTGGTGGTTCCCGAGCAACGACCACCCGAGCGACAAGGCCAGCTACGACGTCTCCGTCTCCGTCCCGGACGGCACCCAGGCCCTCTCCAACGGCACGCTCCAGTCGACGAGTTCGCGGCTCGGCTGGACCCGCTACAACTGGCGGCAGAACAAGCCGCAGGCGACCTATCTCGCCACCCTCGCGGTCGGCAAGTTCGACATCACCACGAGCACCTCCGAGGGCGGGGTGCCGGTCATCAACGCCTACAGCCAGGACCTCGGCGACAACGACGGGGCCGCGCGGGCGAGCGTGGAGCGCACCGGGGAGCTCGTGGACTGGCTGAGCGGCTACTTCGGGCCGTATCCGTTCAGCACGGCCGGGGGGTACGTGCCGAACACCACCACCGGGTACGCGCTGGAGACGCAGACCCGCGTCTACTACAGCCCGCGGCAGTTCGCGAACGGCGCCAACACCTCGGTGGTCGTGCACGAACTGGCCCACCAGTGGTACGGCGACGACGTGTCGCTGAAGGGCTGGAAGGACATCTGGATCAACGAGGGCTTCGCACGGTACGCGCAGTGGCTGTGGTCGGAGCACGAGGGCGAGGGCACCACGCAGGAACTCGCCGACTACGTGTACGCCTCGCACCCGGCCGACGACCCGTTCTGGACGGTCAAGCCCGGTGACCCGGGCCCGGACGACCAGTTCGAGCTGCCCGTCTACGACCGGGGCGCGCTCGCCATCCAGGCGCTGCGCAACGAGGTCGGCGACGACGCGTTCTTCGCCATCCTGAAGGGCTGGCCGAAGGAGCACGCGTACGGCAACGCGTCGGTGGCCGACTTCCGCGCGTACGCCGAGCAGGTCTCCGGCAAGTCGCTGTCGGCGCTGTTCGACACCTGGCTGTTCCAGCCGTCGAAGCCGGCCGCGCCCGCGGCACGCGCGGCGTCCCTCGTGAAGGCGGGTACGTCCGTCGCCCAGCCGAAGTCGTGGAAGCAGATCGAGGCGACGAACGACATCCACGGGCACTGATCCCCGGGGGCCTCACCGGCTCGGTTCGGCCGCCCGCTCGACCGGCCCGTCCCGGCCTGCCGCCTCCGTGCGGGTGGCCGGGACGGTGCAGGCGCACCCCCCGCGATCGCGCCGTACAGCGCGCACCGCGCGGGCGGGGCGCCCGTCCGGGCCGACGAGGTTCACCGCACGCTTGGTCCCGGCCGGCTGCGGGGTCATCCCCCGCCCTCCCCGTGGTCGTACACCGTGACTGCGATCCCGCGCTTCACCAGCCGTTCGGTGACGAGCGGCTCGATGCGGGACCACTTGCCGCCCGCCAGACCGCAGCCTATGCGGGGCATGTGCACGGACGCGCCGAGTTCGATCACTTCGTCGGCGAGCCGGGCAAGCGCGGAGTCGATGGCCTCGTAGCGCACGGGGACGCCGCTGCTGCGCGCCATCCGGATGCCGCGCTGGCCGATCATGTTCGCGACCCACACGTCCGGGGCGACCTTGACGAGCCGGACCGCGCCCAGGCCGAAGTCGTTCTTGGCGCGGTCGCGGTGCCAGGCGCGGTACGCCGCCTCGGGCTCCGGCCAGCGCCGCGAGAGCGCCAGGACGAAGCCCTTCCCCCAGCCGCCGAGGTCGTTGCAGACGTGGGCGATCACCTTGGCGCCCTTGACAGACGGAACGGTGGCGTCACCCCGGACATACGAGATCTCCGACATGACGCCACCGTAGGCGATGCCACTGACAGTGGCAGTGAGCTGCTACTTCGTGAGCTGCGACAGTTCCTCGTCGGTGCTCTGGTTGACCCGGCGGCGTACCGCGAACCAGCCGGCGACCAGCAGGACGGCGAGGACCGGGATCAGCATGAGGGTCTTGCGCCCGACCTCCGGGTCGTTCCACATCATGCCGAGGCAGAACAGCAGGAAGGCGATCGTGACGATCTCCGTGTACGGGCTGCCCTTGAGCCGGAAGTGCGGCCGGGTGACCAGGCCGGCCTTGGCGCGCCGGACGAAGATCATGTGGCAGAGCATGATGATCACCCAGGTGCTGATGATGCCGAGCGAGGCGACCTCCAGCACGATCTCGAAGGCCTGGCTGGGCATCAGGTAGTTCAGGCCGACGCCGAGCACGCAGACCGCGCAGGTCAGCAGGATGCCGCCGTAGGGGACCTGGTTGCGGTTCATCCGGGCGGTGAACTTCGGCGCGGAGCCGGACATCGCCATGGAGCGCAGGATGCGGCCGGTGGAGTACAGGCCGGAGTTCAGCGAGGACATGGCGGCGGTGAGGACCACCAGGTTCATCACGTCACCGGCGCCGGAGACGCCGATCTTGGACAGGACCGTCACGAACGGGCTCTCGCCGGCCTGGTAGACCGAACCGGGCAGCAGCAGGGCGAGCAGGACGACCGAGCCGACGTAGAACAGGCCCACGCGCCACATGATCGAGTTCACCGCGCGCGGGACGACCTTCTCCGGCTCGGCGGTCTCGCCGGCGGCGACACCGACCAGCTCCAGCGCCGCGTACGCGAAGATCACGCCCTGCATGACCAGGACGACCGGCATCACGCCGTGCGGGAAGAGCCCGCCGTGGTCGGTGATCATGTTCAGGCCGGGAGTGTGGCCGCCGACCTTGTGCTGGGTGGCGACCAGGAAGATGCCGATCAGCATGAAGCCGACGATGGTGGCGACCTTGATGATCGCGAACCAGAACTCCAGCTCACCGAAGATCTTCACGGAGATCAGGTTCACGGCCAGGACCACCGCGAGGGCGATCAGCGCGAGCACCCACTGGGGGACGCTCGTGAACATGCTCCAGTAGTGCGTGTAGAGCGCGATCGCGGTGATGTCGGCGATGCCGGTCGTCGACCAGTTCAGGAAGTACATCCAGCCGGCGACGTAGGCGCCCTTCTCCCCGAGGAACTCGCGCGCGTAGGACACGAAGGAACCGGAGGACGGCCGGTACAGGACCAGCTCGCCGAGGGCCCGGACGACGAAGAAGGCGAAGACGCCGCAGACCAGGTAGGCCAGCGCGAGGGCGGGGCCCGCGTTGTGCAGCCGGCCGCCGGCGCCCAGGAGGAGGCCGGTACCGATGGCGCCGCCGATGGCGATCATGTTGACGTGGCGGGCCTTGAGGTCCTTGCTGTAACCGGCGTCGCCCGCGTCCGCGGGCTTCGCGGTCGCCTGGGGGGAGGCCACGGCCTGTGCCGTGTCCAGGGCGTCCTTGCTCAAAGGTGGTACCACTTTCCTGGTGCGCCCGGACCTCGTGGGCCCGGGTGTCCGTATGTTCTCGGCCCGCACCACCCTGGTGAGTCGCGGTACAGACCAAGCCAGCAGCTTCCCAGAGAGCGCGCCGGATATACGGTGGTCCAGGTCACAGAGCGTTACTTCTCACACGACCTCCCCCGGGTTTCACACTTTTGGTGAGACAGCGATACTGCTGCACATGACGACCGACGCGACGACCGGTACCGAGGAGCCCGCCCTCACCATCGACGAGCTGGCCGCGCAGGCGGGCGTCACGGTCCGCACCGTCCGCTTCTACGGCAGCAAGGGGCTGCTTCCGCCGCCGGTGATCGGTCCGCGGCGGGTGGGGCACTACGGTCCCGGGCACGTGGCGCGGCTGGCCCTCATCGAGGAGCTTCAGCAGCAGGGCATGACCCTGGCGGCCATCGAGCGGTACCTGCGGCAGCTGCCGTCGGACCTCACCCCGCACGACCTGGCCATCCACCGCGCGGTGGTCGCGTCCTGGGCGCCGGACGCGGTGGAGACGGTGTCCCTGCGGGAGCTGGAGCGGCGGGCGGGACGGCCCCTCGCCGCCGAAGACCTGGAGCGGCTGGCGGCGATGAACGTCCTCGTGTCAGGAGACGGGGACGAGGACGAGGTCCGCGTCGACGCCGGGCTGCTCCGCCTCGGTCTCCAGCTCCTCGACGTACCGCTGTCGCAGGAGGCGATCCTCGCGGCGCGCAAGGTGCTCGTGGAGCACTCGCGCGCCGCGGCTCACGAACTGGCCCAGCTCTTCCGCGGCGAGGTGGCGGAGCGTGACGCCCGGGACGTGAAGTCCCTGTCGGCGCACATGCACCCCCTGGTGGTGCAGGCGCTGCTGACGACGTTCCAGCGCTCGCTGCGGGAAGAGCTGAGCGAGTGGCTCACCGGGTCAGGAGCGGGCTGAGTCGCTGAAGGGCTCCCCCTTCTCGGCCTTCTGCACCAGCAGCGCGGGCGGCGTGAACCGCTCGCCGTAGCGCTCGGCGAGTTCCCGCGCGCGGGCCACGAATCCGGGCAGGCCACCTTCGTAGCCATTGATGTACTGGAGCACACCGCCGGTCCAGCCCGGGAAGCCGATGCCGAAGATCGAGCCGATGTTGGCGTCGGCAACGGAGGTCAGGACGCCCTCTTCGAGGAGCCGTACGGTGTCGAGCGCCTCGGCGAAGAGCATCCGCTCCTGCATGTCCCGGAACGGGATCTCGTACCCGGGCTTGGTGAAGTGCTCGCGCAGCCCCGGCCACAGCCCGGCCCGCTTGCCGTCCTCGGCGTAGTCGTAGAAGCCGGCGCCGCCGCTGCGGCCCGGGCGGCCGAACTCGTCGACCATGCGGTCGATGATCGTATCCGCCGGGTGCGCGGTCCAGGTGCCGCCCGCCTCCTCGACGGCCCGCCGGGTCTCGCCCCGGATCTTGCGCGGGAGGGTGAGGGTCAGCTCGTCCATGAGGGAGAGGACCTTCGCCGGGTAGCCGGCCTGGGCGGCGGCCTGCTCCACGGAGGCGGGCTCGATGCCCTCGCCGACCATGGCGACGCCCTCGTTGATGAAGTGGCCGATCACCCGGGAGGTGAAGAAGCCGCGCGAGTCGTTGACGACGATCGGCGTCTTGTTGATCTGCCGGACCAGGTCGAAGGCGCGCGCGAGCGCCTCGTCGCCGGTGCGCTCGCCCTTGATGATCTCGACGAGCGGCATCTTGTCGACGGGCGAGAAGAAGTGCAGTCCGATGAAGTCGGCCTGGCGTTCCACGCCTTCGGCGAGGGTGGTGATGGGGAGCGTGGAGGTGTTGGAGCACAGCAGCGCGTCGGGGTCGACGACGGACTCGATCTCCTGGAAGACCTTGTGCTTGAGGGAGGTGTCCTCGAAAACGGCCTCGATGACCGCGTCGCAGCCCGCGAGGTCGGACGCGTCCCCGGTGGGCGTGATGCGGGCGAGCAGCGCGTCGGCCTTCTCCTGGGTGGTACGGCCCTTGGCGACGGCCTTGGCGCACAGCTTCTCGGAGTAACCCTTGCCCTTGGCGGCGGCCTCCGCGGAGACGTCCTTGAGGACGACGTCGATGCCCGCGCGGGCGCACGAGTAGGCGATGCCCGCGCCCATCATGCCGGCGCCGAGCACGGCGACCTTGCGGACCGGGCGGGGCTCGATGCCCTTGGGCCGGTTGGCGCCGGAGTTGACGGCCTGGAGGTCGAAGAAGAACGCCTGGATCATGTTCTTCGAGGTCTGCCCGGCGGCCAGCTCCACGAAGTAGCGGGCCTCGATGACCTGGGCGGTCTCGAAGTCGACCTGGGCGCCCTCGACGGCCGCGGCGAGGATGTTGCGCGGGGCCGGGTAGGGGGCGCCGTTCGTCTGCTTGCGCAGGGTGGCCGGGAAGGCCGGCAGGTTGGCGGCGAACTTCGGGTTGGCGGGCGTGCCGCCGGGGATCTTGTAGCCGGGCTTGTCCCAGGGCTGCTGCGACTCGGGGTTGGCGTCGATGAAGGCGCGCGCCTTGGCCAGCAGTTCCTCGGGCGTGGCGGCGACCTCGTGGACGAGGCCGTTCTCCTGGGCGCGCCGGGCGTTGTACTGCTGGCCCTGGAGGAGCACCTTCAGCAGGGCGTCCGTGATGCCCAGCAGCCGTACGGTGCGGACGACTCCGCCGCCGCCGGGGAGCAGGCCGAGGGTGACCTCCGGGCAGCCGATCTTG
Organism: Streptomyces sp. NPDC002671; assembly: GCF_053592475.1. NCBI lineage: Bacteria > Bacillati > Actinomycetota > Actinomycetes > Kitasatosporales > Streptomycetaceae > Streptomyces > Streptomyces sp. NPDC002671. The sequence continues at coordinate 95,427 of NZ_JBSFVU010000021.1, read as the reverse complement.
GTGCCGGAGGTGTCGAGGGCGACCCGGTGATGGCAGGCGAGGGCCAGTTCGAAGCCGCCGCCCAGGGCGGCGCCGTTGATCGCGGCGACGACCGGCTTGCCGAGGGTCTCGATGCGGCGCAGGTTGCGCTTGATGGCGAGGCCGCCGTCGAACAGGTCCTGGGCGGTCTCGGGGGTGACCCGGATCAGGTCGCGCAGGTCGCCGCCCGCGAAGAAGGTCTTCTTCGCGGAGGTGAAGATGATGCCGCGGACGGTCTCCTGCTCCGCCTCCAGGCGGTCGGTGATCGCGGCGAGGGAGTCGCGGAACGCCTGGTTCATGGTGTTCGCGGACTGGTTGGGGTCGTCCAGGACGAGGGTGACGACACCGGTGTCGTCCTGCTCCCAGCGGATGGTGGTGCTCTCGGTCATGTCTTCGTCTCCGTTGAAGTCTGAAGTCTCGTGGTTCCGCGGGGAGTTCAGATGCGCTCGACGATGGTGGCGATGCCCATGCCACCGCCCACGCACAGGGTGGCGAGGCCGTAGCGCTTGTCCTGGCGCTCCAGCTCGTCGATGAGCGAGCCGAGGATCATCGCGCCGGTCGCGCCCAGCGGGTGGCCGAGGGCGATGGCGCCGCCGTTGACGTTGACCTTGTCCAGGCTGAGGCCCATGTCCTCCACGAAGCGCAGCACGACCGCGGCGAACGCCTCGTTGATCTCGACCAGGTCGATGTCGTCGATGGTCAGCCCGGCCTTGGCGAGCGCCTTGCGGGTGGCGGGGGCGGGACCGGTGAGCATGATGGTGGGCTCGGAGCCGGAGACGGCGGCGGAGACGATCCGCGCGCGCGGGGTGAGGCCGTAGCGCTCGCCGACCTCCTTGGAGCCGATCGCGACCAGCGAGGCACCGTCCACGATGCCGGAGGAGTTGCCCGCGTGGTGGACGTGGTCGATCTTCTCCACCCAGTGGTACTTCTGCAGCGCGACGGCGTCGAAGCCGCCCAGCTCGCCGATGTCCGCGAACGACGGCTTCAGCTTGGCGAGGGAGTCGGCGGTGGTGCCGGGGCGCAGGTGCTCGTCGTGGTCGAGGACGACCAGGCCGCTGCGGTCCTTGACGGGGACGACGGAGCGGTCGAAGCGGCCCTCCTTCCAGGCGGTCGCGGCGCGCTCCTGGGACAGGGCGGCGTACTCGTCGACATCCCGGCGGGTGAAGCCCCCGATGGTGGCGATCAGGTCGGCGCCGATGCCCTGCGGCACGAAGTTGACGGCGAGGTTCGTCATCGGGTCGTTGAACCAGGCGCCGCCATCAGAGGCCATGGGCACGCGGGACATGGACTCCACGCCGCCGGCCAGGACCAGGTCCTCCCAGCCCGAACGGACCTTGACGGCCGCCAGGTTGACGGCCTCCAGGCCGGAGGCACAGAAGCGGTTCTCCTGGACGCCGGCGACGGTGTCCGGCAGGCCCGCGGCGATCGCGGCGATCCGGGCGATGTCGGAGCCCTGGTCGCCGACCGGGCCGACGACACCGAGCACGATGTCGTCGATCGCGGCCGGGTCGAGGCCCGGGAAGCGGTCCCGGAGCTCGTGGATGAGGCCGACGACCAGGTCGATGGGCTTCGTGCCGTGCAGGGCGCCGTTCGCCTTGCCGCGGCCACGCGGGGTGCGGATCGCGTCGTACACGTACGCTTCGGTGCTCACGGAGGTGCCTTTCGGGAGGGTGGGTGCCGGGCGGATCAGTGGGTGTGCGGGGCTGCGGGGTCCTCGTTCGCCAGTTCCGGTATTCCCCAGTCCCGCGCCACCGTCTCCTCGTCGGCGCCCGGCAGGGCCGGGCCGGTGCGGACGGTGGTCGGGGTCGCCGAGAAGCGGGGGGCGGGGGCCGGCTGGGTGAGGCCGCCGTGGTCGGTGAAGGTGCCGCGCGCGGCCAGGTGCGGGTGGTGCGGGGCCTCGCCCAGGGACAGCACGGGGGCCACGCAGGCGTCCGAGCCCTCGAAGACGGCCGTCCACTCGTCCCGGGTGCGGCACTTGAAACGGGCGGCGACGCGCTCGCGCACTTCACCCCAGCGGGTCCAGTCGTGGTGCGCCGGGGCCAGGTCGTCCAGGTCCATCAGGCGCACGAACTCCGCGTAGAACTGCCCCTCCAGGGCGCCGACCGCCATGTACCGGCCGTCGGCGGTCTCGTAGGTGCCGTAGTACGGGCAGCCGCCGTCCAGGAGGTTGGCGCCGCGCCGGTCCTGCCAGGAGCCGGCGGCCAGCATGCCGTGGATCATCGCGGACAGGTGCGCGGTGCCGTCCACGATGGCCGCGTCCACGACCTGCCCGGCGCCGGTCGCGCGCGCGTGGTGCAGCGCGGCGAGGACGCCGACGACCAGGTAGAGGGAGCCGCCCGCGTAGTCGCCGAGCAGGTTGACGGGAACGGCCGGGGGCTCGTCCGGGCGGCCGATCATGCCGAGGGTGCCGGTCAGGGCGATGTACGCCACGTCGTGCCCGGCGCGGTCGGCGAGGGGGCCTTCCTGGCCCCAGCCGGTCATCCGGCCGTAGACCAGACGGGGGTTGCGGGCGTGGCAGGCGTCGGGGCCGACGCCGAGGCGCTCGGCCACGCCGGGGCGGTAGCCCTCGATGAGGATGTCGGCCCGTTCGGCGAGATCCAGGACGCGCGCGGGGCCGTCCGGTGCCTTGAGGTCGACGATCACGGAGCGCTTGTTGCGGTTCGTCACGTCGTGCGCGGGGTCGATCCCGAGGCCCGGGCCGCCCGGACGGTCCACGCGCACCACGTCGGCGCCCAGGTCGGCGAGGAGCATGGCGGCGAACGGGCCCGGCCCGATGCCGGCCAGCTCCACCACGCGCACGCCGCTGAGCGGGCCGTCGCCCGTCGTGCTCGGCGCCCCTGGCGTCTTTGCCGTGGTCATGCCGTTCAGCCCCCAAACGCGTGTGACACAACTGATGTAACACCGGTGATGCTAAGAACGCGTTCCACCGGACACAAGCCCTAACGAGCAAGCGCTTAGCCAAGTGCCCGGGAAGTGCCTCCGTCGGGTCCGGGGTGGCCGTCCGGCTCCGCACACCTCACGCTAACCTCGGCCACCGACAACGGCGCGGACCGCACGACCAAGGGGTGTCATGAGCAGGCTGAAAAGGACGGACCGTCCCTACGACCTCGTGCTCTTCGGAGCCACCGGCTTCGTCGGCACGCTCACGGCCGAGTACCTCGCGGACCACGCCCCCGAGGGGCTGCGCTGGGCGATCGCGGGCCGTGACGAGCGCAAGCTGGAGCAGCTGCGCGACCGGCTGCCGGGCGGCTCCGGCATCGGGGTGCTGCGGGCCGACGTCGCCGAACCGGCCACCCTGCGCGCCCTCGCCGGGCACGCGCGCGTGGTGGCCACGACCGTGGGGCCGTACATCCTCTACGGCGAGGAACTGGTCGCCGCCTGCGCGGACGCCGGCACCGACTACCTCGATCTGACCGGCGAGCCGGAGTTCGTGGACCTGATGTACGTCCGGCACGACGCACGCGCGCGGGAGACGGGCGCCCGGCTGCTGCACGCCTGCGGCTTCGACTCGGTCCCGCACGACCTGGGCGCGTACTTCACGGTCCAGCAGCTGCCGGAGGGGGTGCCGCTGACCGTGGACGGGTACGTCACCGCCGACGCGGCCTTCTCCGGCGGCACCCTGGCCTCCGCGCTGAACCAGTTCGCGCGCGGGCGGCAGATGGCCGCCGCCGCGCGCGACCGCCGCCGGCACGAGCCGCGCCTGATGGGACGCCGGGCCTCGGCTCCGGCGGGCACGCCGAAGTTCGCCAAGGAGATCGGCGCGTGGGCGCTGCCGCTGCCCACCGTCGACCCGCAGATCGTGCGCCGCTCGGCGGCGGCCCTGGACCGGTACGGCCCGGACTTCCGGTACCGGCACTACGCCGCCGTCCGGCACCTGCCGGTCGCCCTGGGCGGGGTCGCGGCCGTCGGCACGGTGGCGGTGGCAGCACAACTGCCGCCAGCCCGGCGCTGGTTGTCGGACCGGCTCCGGCCCGGGGACGGCCCGAGCGCCGAGAAGCGGGCGAAGAGCTGGTTCACGGTGCGCTTCGTCGGCGAGGGCGGCGGCCGGCGCGTGTTCACGGAGGTCGCGGGCGGCGACCCCGGCTACGACGAGACGGCGAAGATGTTCGCCGAGGCGGCCCTCGCCCTGCTCTGCGACGATCTCCCGCCCACGGCCGGCCAGGTCACCACGGCACAGGCCATGGGCGACGCGCTGACCCGGCGGCTGCGCGCGGCGGGCATCACCTTCCGGGTGGCCGCGACGCACTGACGGCCTGGCGTGTCAGGAGGCCGGCGCCTGGCGCGTCGCCGCCTCCTGAAGCGCCCGCCGGCACAGGGCGTCCGCCCTGCGGGTGGTCTCCGGCAGCCGGTAGCGCGGGGTCAGCGCGAGGGTGTGCGCCAGGGCGTTGCCGAGGCTCACGCGGTGGCCGACGGAGACGAAGACCGGCTTGATGCCGTCCTGGGTGCGCAGGGCGCGGCCGACCTCCTCGGTGCCCGCGAGGAGCGGCGTGGAGCTGCCCCGCGCGGGGTCCGGGTCGTCGTAGGTGAAGGTGAACGGGTTCTTGGCGACGCCGATGGTGGGCAGGCCGGTGAGCACGCCGAGGTGGCTGGCGAGGCCGAAACGGCGCGGGTGGGCCAGGCCGTAGCCGTCGCACACGACGAGGCCGGGCGGGCAGGGCAGCGCGTCCAGGGCGGCCCGGACGGTGGGGAGTTCACGGAAGGCGAGGAGTCCGGGCACGTACGGGAAGGACACCCGGCCGACGGCCGTCGCCTCGGCCACGACCTCCAGGGTCGCCGCGTCCAGCACCACGGCCGCCGCGGCGACGAGGTCGCGCTCGTCGTCGTAGGCGACGTCCACGCCCGTGACCCGGCCCGCCCCGGGCGGCGGTCCCGGCTCGTCGAGCACCACCCGCCCGCGCAGTCCGTCCTGTACGGCGCGGGCCTCTTCCTCGGTCGCGGGCCAGCCCGCGGGTACGCGTACGGTCGTCATGGTGGGCCCGACTGTACGGCCCACGACGGCGCGCGGGGCCCTGGGGGTAGTCTCGTGATCATGTTCGTACTGGAGCTGACCTACACCGCGCCGCTCGACGCCGTGGACGCCGTGCTGCCGGACCATATGACGTGGCTGGAAGAGCAGTACGAGAACGGCTTCTTCCTCGCCTCGGGGCGCAAGAACCCCCGCGACGGCGGGGTGATCCTGGCCGTCGCGGAGGACCGGGCCCGCATCGAGGAGCTCGTCGCGGGCGACCCGTTCGTCGCCGCCGGAGTGTGCGCGTACCGCGTCACGGAGTTCATCGCCACGAAGACGGCCGCCGAGCTGGCACACCACCGGCAGACGCTGGTCTGAGCCCGGCGGGTTCAGCCCTTCTTCGCGTTCAGCGCGCGCTGCAGCTGGGCCTTGTTCATGTCGGAGCGGCCCTCGATGCCGCGCTGCCTGGCCTCGTTGTACAGCTGGTCGTAGGTCGGGCCTCCGGAGCCCTTGCCGGACCTCTGGCCGCCACGCCTGCCGGAGGACATGTCCTGGGTCGAGCTGCGGCTGGCGGTCTTGGCCTCGCCGGAGCGGGCGCGTTCCTTGTTGACCGTCCGGGCCGCGATCTCCTTGGCCCGTTCGGCGCTCTCGCCCCGCTCCTCGGCGCTCTCCTTGATGTGTTCGTACTGGCGCTCCCGTTTGGCGCTGGAACCCGCGGGCATGACCGCTCGCTTCCTTTCGCTGCCTCGTTCTCGTGGTGCGACAGCGGACGAGTACCCGCGGGGCTCGGTCTCAGCGTTCCAGCCGGGCCACTCGCCCCCGCTCGCCCGCCGCCCAGCAGCTCAGGTCGGTTGTGCAGGTGACGGTGTCGTAGGAGCCGGTGTCGATCGTGCGCCAGCTCCGGCCGCCGTCGGTGGTCAGGTCGGTGCCGGTGGGGCCGACGGCGAGCGCGGTGGTGCGGCTGTGCGGGAGCCAGGCGGCGCCGGAGCGGTAGGCGGGCGGGGGTGCGGCGGCGGGCTGCCAGCTGCGACCGCCGTCGGCGCTGACCGCGGCGGCCTGCGGCGAGGGCTGGTCGGCGCGGTAGTCGCCGCCGACGGCGAGGCCGTGGGTGCGGTCGCGGAAGGCGAGCGCGAAGACGCCGCGCGCCGGGTCGCCGGCCGGGACCGGTGTGTCGGCGGCCGTCCAGGTCAGTCCGCGGTCGGCGGAGTGCAGCACGCGCGCGTGGGCGCCGCCGCCGGTGGCCAGCCATGCGTCCGCCGGGCCGGAGGTGACCAGGCACTGGCCGCTGGCCGCGAAGCCCGCCTCGCCGTCCAGGGCGGCCGGCATGCCGTCGGCGGGCAGGACACGCCAGGTGCGCCCGCCGTCGCCGGTCGACAGGATGCGGAACCTGCCGTCCACCGGGTCGCTCACGGCGAGGCCGTGACGGCGGTCGAAGAAGGCTACGCAGTCGTAGAACGCCCGCGGGTCGGTGTTGCGGAAGGACTCCGTCCAGGTCGCTCCGCCGTCGTCGGTGCGGTAGACCCGGGACGCCTCGCCCTCGCCGATGGCCAGCACCACCGCGCGGCGCGCGTCGAACGCCTGGACGTCGCGGAACTGGAGGTCCGCCGCACCTGGCGGAGAGACGTTCCGCCAGCTCGCCCCGCCGTCCGTGGTGCGCAGCACCGTGCCGCCGGTGCCGGCCAGCCAGGCGGTGTCCCGGTCGATGGCGGACAGCCCCCGGAAACGTACCTGCGGCGCGCCGCTGTCCTTCGGCGCCCAGTGCACGCCCTCGTGGCCGGGTGGCCCGGCCGCGGCGGCCGGACCCGTCAGCGCGGCCAGCACCGCCCCGCACGCCGCCCCCGCCGCCACCAGTCTGTTCGCCCGTCCCCTGCGTCGCGTGCTCCCCAAGCGCCTCATGGCGGGCGAAGCTAGCCCACTCCCCCGGCGCCGTCCAGAGCCCCGGCCGCCCCAACTGCCGCGCCCGGCACGGCAGGACAGCCGAGTCGCTTCCGTGCATGAAAACGGTGACCGAGGTCACTCGTCCTGTACGCACGGATCCGGGGATTCCGTCGTCTCATCCAGTACCAGGCCTCACCCGCCCGGAAGCAGTCCAGCCGTCACAAGGGAGCAAGGCGTTGTCCACCGTCATCGAGCAGCCAGTAGAGGCCCGCCTTGTCGCCGCCGCGCCGCGCATGTCACACATTCCGGCCACGCTGTGCTACGACCGGCGCGACCCGTTCGCCGTCCGGATGACGTTCCCGGCGCCGGCCACCCTGGAGGGCGTCGACGTCTGCTGGACCTTCTCCCGGGAACTGCTCGCCGCCGGGCTGGAGGGCCCCGAGGGGCACGGGGACGTCCGGGTGCGGCCGTACGGCTACGACCGCACGGTGCTGGAGTTCCACGCCCCCGAGGGCACCGCGGTCGTGCATGTGCGCTCGGGTGAGATCCGGCGGTTCCTGGAGGCGGCCGGCGCGCTGGTGCCGGTCGGTCTGGAGCACCTCCAGTTCGACCTCGACCGCGATCTGGCCGAGCTGATGCGGGACGCCTGCTGAGAGCCCTTGGGAGCCGGGATCAATTGCGTTGACACCCCTCCCGGCCCCTCCTACGGTGTACATCGGTCCTGTTGCCGTCGATTGGAGAAGGACGTTGCTCGTCTGAGGTCCCGAGACACCGCGTTCACACCGGTGAGGTGTGCGTGGCGTACGACCTCGGCGTCCGAGCCGTCCCCCGACGGGCACAGGCCCTTTTTCATGGCCCTTTTGGCCTGATGTGCCGGCCAACCCGTGCCTCCGGTCCCCGGTTCCCGCCTCGCGGTGTCTCGACACGCACCCGCCCAGACCGCACCCAGCAACCGCGAGGCCTCCATGTCTACTTCGTCTGCTTCCTCTGCGTCCCTCTCCGCCACGTCCCTGTCCTTCGCCTGGCCCGACGGCACGCCCGTCTTCGACGGCCTCGACATCGCCTTCGGACCCGGCAGGACCGGGCTCGTCGGCGTCAACGGGTCGGGGAAGTCAACCCTGTTGAAGCTGCTCGCCGGGGAACTCACCCCCGTCGACGGCACGGTCAAGGCGGCCGGCGAGATCGGCTGCCTCCCGCAGAACGTCACCCTCGACACCGCGCTCCGCGTCGACGAGGCACTCGGCATCGCCGCCCGGCGGGCCGCGCTGCACGCCATCGAGGCGGGCGACGTCGCCGAGGAGCACTTCGAGACGGTCGGCGACGACTGGGACGTCGAGGAGCGCGCCCTGGTCACCCTCGGCGAGCTCGGCCTCGGCCACATCGGCCTGGACCGCACCGTCGGCGAGGTGTCCGGCGGCGAGTCGGTGCTGCTGCGCCTGGCCGCGCTGCTGCTGCGCCGCCCCGACGCGCTGCTCCTCGACGAACCCACCAACAACCTCGACCTGTACGCGCGCCGGCGGCTGTACGCGGCCGTCGCCTCCTGGCCGGGCGTGCTGATCGTGGTCAGCCACGACCGCGAACTCCTCGACCTGGTCGACCAGATCGCGGAACTGCGCACCGGCGAGGTCACCTGGTACGGCGGCAACTTCTCGGCCTACGAGGACGCCCTCGCCGTCGAACAGGAGGCAGCCGAACGGATGGTGCGCGTCGCCGAGGCGGACCTGCGCAAGCAGAAACGCGAACTGGCCGATGCCCAGGTCAAGTTGGCCCGCCGCAAGCGGTACGGGCAGAAGATGTGGGACAACAAGCGCGAGCCGAAGATCGTCATGGGCGAGCGCAAACGCCAGGCCCAGGTCGCGGCCGGCAAGCACCGCATCATGCACGAGGAGAAGCTCGCCGAGGCCAGGGAACGGCTGGACGAGGCGGCGGAGGCCGTACGGGACGACGACGAGATCCGCGTCGACCTGCCGTACACCGCCGTACCGCCCGGCCGGCAGGTGCTCACTCTGGAGAACCTGGAGTTGGCCCACGGGGCGCGCGTGGACGGGGTGTTCGACCTGCGCGGTCCGGAGCGGATCGCGCTGATCGGCCGCAACGGCGCCGGCAAGACCACGCTGCTGCGGACCGTCGCCGGGCAGCTGGCACCGACGGCCGGCGAGGCGACGGCCCACGTCCCGCTGCGGTTCCTGCCCCAGCGGCTCGATGTGCTGGACGACGAACTGACCGTCGCCCAGAACGTCGCCCGGTTCGCGCCGGGCGCCACCAACAACCGGATCCGGGCGCGCCTGGCCCGCTTCCTGTTCCGGGGCACCCGCGCCGACCAGCAGGCGGCCACGCTCTCCGGCGGCGAGCGCTTCCGCGCCGCCCTGGCCGCGCTGATGCTGGCCGAGCCCGCGCCCCAGTTGCTGTTGCTGGACGAGCCGACGAACAACCTGGACATGGCGAGCGTGCGGCAGCTGACCAGCGCCCTGGAGTCGTACGCGGGCGCCCTGATCGTGGCCAGCCACGATCTGCCGTTCCTGGAGTCGGCCGGCATCACGCGCTGGCTGCTGATGGAGGAGGGAGAACTGAGGGAGGTCACGCCCGAGACGATCGCGAGCCTCGAGTAGCCGTATGCGGGCAGGAGTCCGGGCAGGGCGTGGACATGGCTCATCTCAGGAGGGCCACAGCCTGACAACGAGGGTTTTGCCCTGGCCCGGGCGCCCTGCATGATGGCGGACCAGCGGCGCAACACGGGCGCCGTGGCCGTACCACCGATTCGAAAGGCCCCTCGTGCCCAGCAAGAAGGCCCTCGTCCGCCGCCCCGGCCCCCGCCTCGCCGAAGGCCTGGTGACGCACATCGAGCGGGAGAAGGTCGACGTCGAACTCGCCGTCGAGCAGTGGGAGGCGTACGTCGAGGCGCTGCGCGAGCACGACTGGCAGACGATCGAGGTCGAGCCGGAGGACGACTGCCCGGACTCGGTGTTCGTCGAGGACACCGTCGTCATGTACAAGAACGTCGCGCTGATCACCCGGCCCGGCGCGCAGTCCCGGCGGGCGGAGACCGCCGGCGTCGAGGAGGCGGTGGCCAGCCTCGGCTGCTCGGTGAACTGGATCTGGGAGCCGGGCACGCTCGACGGCGGTGACGTCCTGAAGGTCGGCGACACCGTCTACGTCGGCCGGGGCGGGCGCACCAACGCGGAGGGCGTGCGGCAGGTGCGGGCCGCGTTCGAGCCGCTGGGCGCGCGCGTGGTGGCCGTACCGGTGAGCAAGGTGCTGCACCTGAAGTCGGCGGTGACCGCGCTGCCCGACGGGACGGTCATCGGGCACATCCCGAAGGTCGACCGGCCGTCGCTGTTCCCGGGGTTCCTGTCGGTGCCGGAGGAGTCCGGCGCGCACGTGGTGCTGCTCGGCGGTCACAAGCTCCTGATGGCGTCGAGCGCCCCGAAGACGGCGGAGCTGCTGACCGACCTCGGCCACGAGGTGGTCACCGTGGACATCGGTGAGTTCGAGAAACTGGAGGGGTGTGTGACCTGCCTCTCGGTGCGCATGCGCGAGTTGTACTCCTGACCGGGTGATCGTGTCGCCCGTACAGCCCCGGGACCTGCGGGTCCCGGGGCTGTTCTGCATACCCGCAGGCACCTCGCTTGACCGGCCTGATCAGCGATCTTTACGACACCCTTAACCTACGGCTTCGTAACCTACGGATTCGTAGCCTACGATCACGTAGGTTTCCCGGCCCCGCTCGCCGGACCACCCCCTTGCTCCCCCTTAGCACGGCGTCCCCCTGGAGTTCCTGTGACGATCACCTCCCCTCACCTCGGCAGCCCGTCCGTCTGGACCGACGCGCGGCTGCTGTACGCGCTGGAGGAAGTGGTCGAGAAGGAGCTGAACCGGCATCTGAAGGTCGCCAAGGACTGGATGCCGCACGAGTACGTGCCGTGGAGCGACGCCCGCAACTTCCCCGGCCTGTTCGAGGACGGGGAGGCCTGGGCCAAGGACCAGTCCAAGGTGACGGAGATCGGCCGCATCGCCCTCGTGGTCAACCTGCTCACCGAGGACAACCTGCCGAGCTACCACCACGAGATCGCCACGCTCTTCGGCCGCGACGGCGCCTGGGGCACCTGGGTGCACCGCTGGACGGCCGAGGAGGGCCGTCACGGCATCGTCATGCGCGACTACCTGCTCGCCTCGCGCGCGGTGGACCCGGACAAGCTGGAGCAGTTCCGGATGTCGCACATGAGCGAGGGCTTCGAGTCCGACAACCGGCACTCGATGCTCCACTCGATCGCGTACGTCGCCTTCCAGGAGCTGGCGACCCGGATCTCGCACCGCAACACCGGCCACCAGTCCGGCGACCCGGTCTGCGACCGCATGCTGTCCCGCATCGCGACCGACGAGAACCTGCACATGGTCTTCTACCGCAACCTGCTGAAGGCCGCCTTCGAACTCGCCCCCGACCTCACCATGCAGGCGGTGCGGGACGTCGTGGTCAACTTCCGCATGCCCGGCCACGGCATCCCCGGCTTCGAGCGGGCCGCCGCGCAGATGGCCATCGGCGAGGTGTACAACCTGCGCATCCACCACGACGACGTGCTGCAGCCGGTGCTGCGCCACCTGAAGGTCATGGACATCGACGGCCTCGGGCCGGAGGGCCTCCAGGCCCAGGAGGAGCTGGGACTGTTCATGGGCGGCCTCGACGCGGAGGCCCTGAAGTTCGACGAGCGGCTGGCCGCCCGCAAGGCCCGGATGGCGGCACGCGCGGGCGCCTGACGCCCTTCAAGCCCGGCGCGCCTCGGACCCGGGGCGCGCCTCAGTGCGAGGCGCGCCTGAGGGCGAGGCGTTCCTTCTCGGACAGGCCGCCCCACACGCCGAAGCGTTCGTCGTTGGCCAGGGCGTAATCCAGACAGGCCGAGCGCAGCTCGCACATGCCGCAGATGCGCTTCGCCTCGCGCACCGAGCTGCCGGGCTCGGGGAAGAAGAAGTCCGCCCCGGTCTGCGCGCACAGGGCCTGGGCCTGCCAGGCGGAGTCGGCCGGGATGATCGTGTCGATGTGCATGGCCAGGATCCTGCCGGGCGGCGAAAAACGTTCGATCAACGCCGCATCAACGGCGCCGTTGAGGGCCTCCGGCCGCCCCGATCATCCACCGCGGGAACACGAGCGCGCACGGCGGCGCGCGGAACCGTGTGAAAACAGGGAGAACGCGGCCGGTTTCTCTGGGTGACGGCGGGCGCCGCTCCGGCGGGCGGTGTGCTCCGGCGGCGATTGTCAGTGGGCGGTGCCAGACTCGGCTGTGCAGAGAACGGGATCCCTTCCAAGGAGGGCGAGAATGCTCACCACCCGTTTCGTCAACGGCGCCCCGAACTGGCTCGACATCGGCACTCCCGACATCGACGGCGCCCGCACCTTCTACGGCGGCCTCTTCGGCTGGCAGTTCCAGTCGGCGGGACCGGACGCCGGCGGTTACGGCTTCTTCCAGCTGGACGGCAGGACGGTGGCCGGCGGTGTGCAGACCGGCCCCGAGCAGGGCCCTGGGGCCTGGACGGTGTACTTCCAGAGCGAGGACGCGCAGGCCGCGGCCAAGGCGGCCGAACAGGCCCACGGGAGCGTGCTGTTCCAGCCCATGGACGTGATGGGCGAGGGACACATGGCCCTCCTCGCCGACCAGGCCGGCGGGCGGTTCGGGATCTGGCAGCCGGGCCGGACCAAGGGTGTGGACGCGGCGAACGAGCCCGGCGCGCTGTGCTGGGTCGAGCTGTACACGCCGGACGTCGCGGCGGCTGCCGCCTTCTACCAGCGGGTACTCGGCCTGGAGACCTCGGCGGTGCCCTTCCCCGGCGGCACGTACACGTGCGTCAACCCGGGCGGCGGCGGGGCCGAGTCGATGTTCGGCGGGATGGTCCCGCTGGCCGACGACCCGGCGGAGGCGGAGGGCGGCCCGTACTGGCTGCCGTACTTCGAGGTCGAGGACACGGACGCCGTGGTGGCGAAGGCACAGCAGCTCGGCGGAACGGTCTGGGTGCCGGCGACGACGCTGGCGGGCGTGGGCCGCATGGCCAGGCTCGCCGACCCCTCCGGCATCCGCTTCGCGGTGATCAAGAGCGAGGCCCCGCAGGGCTGAACCCCGTCCCCGGCGGCGCTCCGGTGGCGGATGGGGCCGTTTGTCAGCAACGGTCCCGGGAACCCGGGCGGCATGGCTGGTCAGAGCGGCGGATCCCGGACATCCGCACCCTGCCGCTCGCTGGAACATGCGGGGTGGAGCATGCGACTTTCCTTCCTCGAACCCCTGTACAAGCAGCCGGGTCCCTTCGCGTCGGTCTATCTGGACACCTCCCGCGACAGCCTGATCGAGGATCCCGACGCCGCCATAGAACTGCGCTGGCGGCGCCTGCGGGACGCCCTGGCGTCCGAGGGCGCCGATCAGGACTCCCTCACCGCGGCGGCGTCGGCCGTGGGCCGCGACACCGACGTCCCCGGCACCCATGGGCAGGCGGTGTTCACCGCGCACGGCCGGCTGGCCCTGCTGGACGAGCTGCCCGTCCCGCCCGCACGGGACCGCGCGCACTTCGGCACGCTGCCGGACACCTTGCCGCTGGTCGTCCAGCACTCCCCCGGGATCCCTTATGTTGCGGCGTACGTCCACTACAGCGGCCGGCACTCCACGGACGCCCCGGGCATCGTGCGGATCGAGGCCGAGGTCGGCGTGTGGCCCCTGACCAAGGTCGCACCGGGACACCGCCTCGAGGAGGAGATCCCGGTGACCGACTGGCTGAACGCCGCCGAGGTGATCGGCCAGGAGCTGGAGGGCCACGCGCGGCGCATCAACGCCGAGGCGGTCGTCGTGGCCGGGGACGTGTGGGCGCGCGGCATCCTCGTCCGGCGGCTTCCCGTCACCCTGCGCGGGCAGGTCACCACCGTCGAGGGCGCCGGTGAGTCCGAGCCTCGCCGGGCGCTGCTGGAGCACCGGCTCGAAGACCTCTTCAGCGGGCGCATGGCCGCGCACGACCGGTCCCTGCTGGCCGCCTTCCTCGCCCAGCGCGCCCACGACGGAGCGTCGGCCGAGGGCCTCGCCGCGGCCGTGTCAGCCCTGCAACGCAGCCAGGTCAAAGCCCTGTTCCTCAACAACCACCCCGAGTCGCGGCTCCGGCTGTGGAGCGGCCCCGAACCCAGCCAACTCGCCCTCACGGCACATGAGTTGCGCTCCTACGGCATCGAGGACGTCCGCGAGGAGCGTGCCGACGCGGTCCTCACGCGTGCCCTGGTCGGCACCCGGGCCGAACTCGTCCTCGTACCCGAGCGGCAGTTGAGACTGCACGAGGGCGTGGGCGTACTGCTCCGCTACACCGAAGCCGAACCCCCGGTGTGACCACGGCACTTCGGACAGGGCCTAGGCAGAAGCACGTCGTATCAGCAGGGTCGGCAGGATCACACCGCCGGACTCCCCGCCGGCGGTGTCCGTCGTGTCGGCCGTGGGCTCGCCACGCAGCAGGAGGCGGGCCATCAGGCGGCCCATCTCCTCGATGTCCTGACGGACCGTGGTCAGCGGCGGGTCGGCCTGCTCCGCGAGCGGCAGCATGTCGTCGAACCCGATCACGGCCACGTCCTCGGGGACCCGCCGGCCGCTCTCCCGCAGCACGCGCAGCGCGCCGAGCGCCGTGAGGTCGTTGGCGGCGAACACCGCGTCCGTGTCCGGGCAGCGGTCGAGGAGTTCCCGCATGGCACGCTCACCGCCGGCCGGCGTGAAGTCGCTCTCGGCCACGAGTCGCGGATCACCGTCCCCGACGACATCCCGGTAGCCGTCGAGCCGGTCCACCGCCGAGGTCTGGTCCAGGGCGCCGGTGATGTGCGCGATCCGTCTGCGCCCGAGCCCGACGAGATGCCGTACGGCCTGCCGGGCGCCGCCCCGGTTGTCACTGTCGACGTACACCGCGTCCCGGGTGCCGTCGCTCCAGCCGGGCCGCCCGCCGAAGACGGTGGGGACGCCCGCGTCCTGGATCAGGCCGGGCAGCGGGTCGTCCAGGTGCAGGGAGAAGACGAGCGCGCCGTCCACATGCCCGCCGGCGAGATAGCGGGCCACGCGCGCGTGGTCGTCCCGGCCCTCGGTCAGCAGCAGCACCAACTGGTTGTCGTGGGCCGTCAGTTCCTTGCTGATGCCGCGCAGTTGCAGCGCGAAGAAGGGATCGGCGAAGACGCGGGTCTCGGGTTCGGCGATGACGACGGCGACGGCGTCGTGCCGCTTGGTGACGAGGCTGCGTGCCGCCTGGTTGGGGACGTACCCGAGTTCGTCCACGGCCCGCCGGACCCGCTCCACCAGGGACTCCCGCACCCCGTCCCCGCCGTTGACGACCCGCGACACGGTCGCCCGGGACACCCCGGCCCGCGCGGCCACGGCCTCCAGCGTGGGACGCGACACTGCCTCGGACACGGCGGGACTCCTCGGGACTCCTCAGCGGCGGCTGGCGGTCAGGATAACCGCACGGGGAAATCCACAGGCCCGCACGGAGAAATCCACAGGCCCGGCCCGTTGTCAGTGGCGTGCGGCATCCTGTGATCAGTGGCGGAACGCGCGCCATGGACCACGGGGAGGACAGGATGTTCAGGGGGATCGACGACGTCGACTGGGCGTCGATGGGGCATGCCTACACGGATTCGGCGACCGATGTGCCGGAGCTGCTGTGGGAGTTGGCGTCGGACGACCCGGAGCGCCGGGAGATCGCCCTGGACGGCATGTACGGCGCGGTGCACCACCAGGGCGACGTGTACGACAGCACGGTCGCCTGTGTCCCGTTCCTGTTCGAACTGATCGCGAATCCGGCGGTCGGCGACCGGGGTGCCGTGATCGGGCTGCTGTGCAGCTTCGCCCATGCGTCGGACGACGATGAGCTGGACGAGGCCGAGGAGTTCACCGAGTTCGACGAGGACGAACACGAGGAGTGGCTGCGGCACTTCTTCGTGGCGCGTGACCTGATCCGCGAGCGAGCCGGAGTCTTCCTCGATCTGCTCGGGGATCCGGATCCCGGGGTGCGAGCCGCCGTGCCCGGTGCGCTGGCGCGGCTGCACCCGGACCCGGTGCGCGTGTTCGCGGCCCTGTGCGAGCGCGCGCACGCGGAGACCGACCCCGAGGCCACCCGGTCCCTGGCGCGCGCCCTGGGCGCACTGGCCGTGCGGCACCCCGCCGAACTGGGCACCGAGGCGGTCGAGGTGCTGAAGGAACTCGTGTCCGGCACGCCCGATCCGCAGCTGCGGATGACGGCACTGACCCTGCTGGCGCGCTGCGCGCCCGCCGAACTGCCGCCGGACACCGCGGAGATCGCCCTGGACATGATGCGGCTCGCCCGGGAGGCGGACGAGCTGGGCCCGCCGCCCGCCGCCCCCGAACGCCCGCGTACCGACACCCTGATCTCCCACGTGCGCGAGCTGCACGCCGAGCATCGCCGCAGCCTCGACCTGGACGACGCCGCGGAGCTGCTCGAAGAGCTGCACACAAACTTGCGCGATCGCGTCGACGTGCGCTTCCCGCTCCTCGTCGGCCAGTTGCAAAGCCCCAGCCCGCGCGAGCGCAGGCATGCCGTCGAGATGGCGGGACGGCTGCTCACCGGATGGCGGGCTCCCGACGACGAGCCGCTGCTGGCGCTGGCCCGACTGCTCGCCGACGACGATCTGCGACTGCAGAAGGCGGCGCTCTCGGAACTGCGGTATCTGGCACCGGCGGCACACCGCGTGTCCGAGGGACTGGTGGCGTACGTCGAGGACTGGGAGGGCCGCCCGCTGGAGCCCGGCACGGCGTTCCGTGACATGGCCCTCGGCATGGCGTTCGAGGTACTGGCGCTGCAGGGCGACGCCCGGATCGTGCCGGCGCTCACCCACGTCCTGGAAGTGGTCGAGATCCCCGAGAAGCTGCCCCGGTGGATCGAGGCGCTCGGCCCGGAGGCGGCGGCCCCGCTGGGCCCGGTGCTGCACGATCGGCTCGCCGAGCTGGACCACCGCACGCCCTCCGCGGACCTGGACGGCCTCATCGAGTGCCTGGGCACGCTCCGGCACGCGGAGTCGCTGCCCCTGCTGACGCGCATCCTCGCCGACACCGAGCACTTCCGTACGACACGTGAGGTCCTGCACGCCCTGTGCGCCTACGGCCCGCAGGCCGCCGAAGCCACCCCGCTGGTGCTGCGATTGTGGGAGGGCGGCGCTCTCTCCGAGGAGCACCGCATCCATGTCGCCCACGCCCTGTGGGCCCTGACCGGCGACGCGGAGGCCGTGCTGCCCGTCGTCCGCGAAGGCCTGCGGTCGCGGACGTGGAGCCAGTGGTACGCCGCCCTCAACCTGACGGAGGCCCTGGGCCGCTCCGGTGCCGCTCTCGCACCCCGGTTGCGCGAGATGATCGCAGACGGCCACACCCCGGCCCGGGCGGCCATCGGCCTGTGGCAGGTCACCGGAGAGACGGACGAGGTACTCCCCGTGCTCCTGAACGAGTGGTCGGTCACTCCGGCGCAACGCCCCGCCATCGCCGCCTGCCTGGTGGGCTTGGGCCCGACGGCCGCACCGGCGCTGCCGCTGATACGCAGCGAACTGGCCTCGTCCCGCCGCCACAACAACGACGACTCCCGAGGCAACATGCGCTACAACGTCGCCGCCGACGTCGCCCTGCTCACCGACTGCCGGCGCGTGCTGGCCGGATTCGGCGAGCGGATCGACGCCCCCGTGCGCTGAGACCGGGGAGTCAGGGCGTCTGCTCGCGGCGGGCCCGACTCGGCTGGACGCGTTTCGGTTCGCCGGGCATCTTCGGGTACTCCGGCGGGTACGGCAGGTCGCCCAGGCCGTGGTCGTGTTCGTCGCGGCGGGCCAGTTCCAGCAGGGCGTCGAGGGAGTAGGCGTGGTCGTCCATGTCGGCGTGGACGTCGCCGAGTTCGGCGAAGCGGGCCGGCATGGTGGCGAGGTCGAAGTCCTGGGGGTGGGCGCTTCCCACCTCTTCCCAGCGCAGAGGCGCGGAGACGGGCGCGTGGGGGCGGGGCCGTACCGAGTAGGCCGAGGCGATGGTGCGGTCGCGTGCCGTCTGATTGTAATCCAAGAAGATACGGCGCCCTCGTTCCTCCTTCCACCACTTGACGGTCACCTGGTCGGGCATCCGGCGTGCCAGCTCCCGGCCGACGGCGATCGCGGCGCGGCGGACCTGAGTGAAGGTCCAGCGAGGTTCGATGGGCACGAAGACGTGCAGGCCACGTCCGCCGGAGGTCTTGGGCCAGCCGCGCAGTCCGCCGAACTCGTCCAGGACGGCGCGCAGTTCGAAGGCGGCGCGGACGGCGTCTGCGTAGTCGGTGCCGGGCTGCGGGTCGAGGTCGATGCGGAGTTCGTCGGGGTGGTCGACGTCGGCGGCGCGCACCGGCCAGGGGTGGAAGGTGAGCGTGCCGTACTGCGCGGCCCACACCACGGCGGCCTGTTCGGTGGGGCACATCTCGTCGGCGCTGCGCCCGCTGGGGAAGGTGATGTGCGCGGTGGGGATCCAGTCGGGCATGCCCTTGGGGGCGCGCTTCTGGTAGAACCACTCGCCTTCGACGCCGTCCGGGTAGCGCTGGAGGGTGGTGGGCCGTTCGCGCAGGGCGCGCAGGATGCCGGGGCCGACGGCGACGTAGTACTGGGCGAGGTCCAGCTTGGTGAAACCGCGCTCCGGGAAGAAGACCTTGTCCGGGCTGGACAGCCGTACGGTCCGCCCGGCCACCTCCAGTTCCACCGCAGCACCCATGCGGCCACGGTAGGCGCACCGCGCACGCCTCGCATACCGGGCGAAAGCAGGAAGAAGTAGGTGTCGACGGTCGTATGCGAGCAGAATCGGACGCATGGATCTGCCCGTGATGCCGCCCGTGAAGCCGATGCTCGCCAAGTCGGTGGCGAGGATCCCGCCCGGTATGCACTACGAGGCGAAGTGGGACGGGTTCCGCTCGATCGTGTTCCGGGACGGGACGGAGGTCGAGCTGGGCAGCCGTACCGGAAAGCCGCTGACCAGGTACTTCCCCGAGCTGGTGGCGGCGCTTCTGGAGCGGCTGCCCCGACGGTGCGTGCTGGACGGGGAGATCGTGATCGCGCGGGAAGGGCGGCTGGACTTCGACGCGCTGACCGAGCGGATCCACCCGGCGGACTCCCGGGTGCGGACACTCGCCGAGCGGACCCCGGCCTCCTTCGTCGCCTTCGACCTGCTGGCGCTGGACGACGAGTCGCTGCTCGACGTGCCACTGACCGACCGGCGGGCCCTGCTGGACCGGGCCCTGGCCGGGGTGACGGCCCCGGTCCATCTGGCGCCCGCGACGACCGACATCGCGGTGGCCGAGCGGTGGTTCGAGCAGTACGAGGGCGCCGGCCTGGACGGGATCGTGGCAAAGCCGCTCACGCTGCACTATCTCCAGGACGAGCGGGCCATGTTCAAGATCAAGCACGAGCGCACGGCCGATGTCGTCGTCGCCGGCTACCGCCTCCACAAGAGCGGCCCGGTCGTGGGCTCGCTGCTGCTCGGCCTGTACGACGACCGGGGCGCGCTCCAGCATGTGGGCGTGTCGGCCGCATTCTCCATGAAGAAGCGCGCCGAACTGGTCGAGGAGCTGGAGCCGCTGCGTATGGAGGACGTGGCCGGGCATCCGTGGGCGGCCTGGGCGGACGCGAACGCGCACGAGAGCGCCCGGCTGCCGGGTGCGCCGAGCCGCTGGTCGGGCAAGAAGGACCTGTCCTGGGTGCCGCTGCGGCCGGAACGGGTCGCCGAGGTGGCCTACGACCACATGGAGAACGGGCAGCGCTTCCGGCACACGGCCCGCTTCCGCCGCTGGCGCCCGGACCGCACACCGCAGAGCTGCACGTACGCGCAGTTGGAGGAGCCGGTGCGGTACGACCTCGCGGAGATCCTGGGCACCAAGGGCTGAGCCCCCGCCATCGCCCGGGCCACGTCATCGACCCACTCGGCCCACCGAACGCGCGCGACCGGAATGCGACGCCTCGGGGATACCTCCCGGGGCCGCCGGTCGGCTGCATACAGTCGACGCCATACCGCTGTTGTCGGCTGTATGCAGCCGACCGTATGCGCTACCGCAGCCCCCGTCCCGTCTCCAGCGCCTCCCTCGCCTGGGCCACCAGCCCGTCCGCCCCGCAGGAACGCGCCAGCACCAGGCCCCGGTTGATCTCGGCGACCGAGCCGGCGGCGATGCCGTACTCGACGCGGGCCGCCGCGTGTTCGTACTGGCAGGGTGAGGCCTCCAGGTAGGCGACGGCCTGGGCGGAGAGGCGCACCGCGCGCTGGCCCGTCTCCAGGACGGCGGCGCAGCGCAGGACCTCGCCGATGGCGGTGTCGGTGCCGAACCGCTCGGCCTGGCGGCGGGCGTCCGCCGCGAGTCGGGCCGCCCGGGCCGGGTCCTGGGTGGCGAGGGCCTTGGCGAGCTCGATGGACCAGGGTGCGAGGACGGGGTTGTGGCCGCCACGGGAGACCGCGGTCTTCTCGGCGGCCTCCAGTTCGTTGATGCCGTCTTCGGTACGGCCGACGGCGAGCAGGAGCCGGCCGCGGACGGTACGGATGTCGGGCAGCACGATGGTGGACGGGTAGGGCGGGGCGAAGCCGTACTGCTCGGCGATCGCCCAGGCCTCGTCGACGTGGCCGCGCGCGAGCAGGGTGTCGACCAGTCCGCACGTTGCCGACCAGTACAACGGCAGGCCGCGGCCGACGCGTTCGGCCAGGCTCAGGGCCTCGCGGAGATTGGTCTCGGCGTCGCGGAGCCGGCCCTGCCTGCGGTACGCGAGACCGAGGAAGGCATTGGCCAGGGAAAGGTGGCCGCCGCGCCAGCCGGCGCTGGTGTAGGCGCGCAGGGCTTCGGCGAAGAGGCTCTCGGCGCGGTCGAGCCGGTCGGCGTAGGCGTACGAACTGCCGAGCATCATCAGCAGCTCCATGCCCCATTCCTGGTCGGTCCAGCCGAGACCGGGCGCGAGGCGGCCGTTGACGAGGGCGTGGTCGCACAGTTCGAGGACTTCCTGGGCGCTCTCGCCGTGCGTCATCGCGTCGAAGCCGCGCAGGATCAGCAGGGCGCGTTCGGAGTTGTCGCGGCCGGTGCAGGTGGCGGCCAGTTCCGCGAGGCGCTGGGAGCGGGCCGGGGAGACGGTCTCGCCGTGGATGCCCTCCCACATGAACTGCACGGCCCGCAAGCGCATCCGCACGGGTCCGGGCTCGTGCCGGGCGGCCTCGGCCTCGACCGTGCGGACGGCCTCCTCCAACTGGTCGTTGTGGAGCAGCGCCTGGGACAGCCGGACCACGGCGTCCACGCGCCGGTCGCCGTCGAGCCCGGGCATACCGAGCGCGAACTGCAGGTGGTCGATGGTGACGGCGGGCGCGGTCAGCAGCGTGGCACAGCCCAGTTCGTACAGGACGTGCGCGTGGACCTCGGGGCGGGGCGGCTCCTGCAGGGCGCGTTCCAGGCAGCGGCGGGCCGCGTCGGGCGCGCCGACGGCCAGGTGTTCGCGGGCGGCCTCGCGCAGCTGCTCGACGAGTTCCTCGTCGTCGTCCGGGTGGACCTTGAGCAGATGCCGGGAGGCCTCGGCGGCGCCGCGTCCCGTCTCGGTGACGATCTGCGCGGCGACGCCGTGCATCGCGGTTCGCATGCCGGGCGGGATGGAGTTGTAGACGGCGGACGCGATGAGCGGGTGCACGAACTCCAGCTCGCCCGTGCGCCGTTCGGCGCCCGTGGGGCCTGTGGGGCCCGTGGGACCGGTGGGACCGGTGGGTTCGGTGAGGATGCGGGCCGTGCCGAGCAGTTCCGCGCAGTCCTGGGCCACTTCGGGGCTCAGCCCGGCGAGCCGGGCGGCGAGGTCGACGCTGATCCCGGTGCCGAGGATGGCAGCCGCCCAGGCGAACTGGGTGGCCTCCAGGCCGAGTCCCTTGAGACGGTCGACGAGCCCTCCGCCGCGCGCGGACCGGTTCAGGGCACGGAGTTCGGCGGCCTGCGCCTCGACCGGCTGGAGTTCGCTGTCGTGCACTTTGGCGAGGAGTTCGACGGTGTCGTAGGGGTTGCCGCCGGTGACGGCCCACACCTCGCGGCAGAACGGGTCGTCGGCGTACCGGCCGAGGGTGGTGCGGGTGAGTCCGGCGGTGGCGGCCGGGGTGAGGGCGCTGAGGTTGCTGACGCCCGCCGCCGCGGCCACCGTGTCGAGGTGGCGGGCACTGTCGCCGCGCACCTCGCCGGGCCTGCGGGCGACCACGACCAGCACGGAGAGGTCGTCCAGGCGTTCGACGAAGGCGGCGAGCCAGCGCAGCGTCTCCTGGTCGGCCCAGTGGGCGTCGTCGACGAGCAGCACCAGCGGCCACTCCCGCCGGGCGAGCCGGCGTACGGCGGCGACGAGGCCGTCGCACACGTACTGGGGGTCGGCGCTGCGCCCGCCGGGGTCGGCTATGCCGAGCGCGGGGCCGGCGATGTCGTACCAGTCGCCGAGGTACTCGCGGGCCTCCTCGGGGAGTAAGGAGACGAGCGCGGGCTGGAGCAGCTGCCGTACGACGTTGAACGGAACGGACTTCAGGGTCTCGGCGCCGCGCGCGGACCAGACGGTGCAGCCGCGGCGTTCGGCGATGCGGCGCGTCTCGGCCAGCAGCGCGGTCTTGCCGAGTCCGGCCTCGCCGCGCAGGAGCAGCAGGCTGCCCGCGGACGACTGATCGGCGCACAGGACGTCGAGCGCCTGGGAGACGGCCGCGATCTCCGTGTCCCGCTCCCACAGGGAAGCCGAGGCGTCCGCCGGTGGCCGTCCCTCCGTCATCCCGATTCCTCCCCAGGTCGCCCGAATGACGTACAGAGCACGAGCGTAGTCCTCCGGTGGGGTGTGTGGTGGCCCGTCCGGGCAGCTGTTGCCCTGCCGGGTGAAAGAGCGTGCGGGCAGGCGACGCGTATACGGCCGGACCGGCCGCCGCGCGGCCGACGGTCCGTCAGCGGGGCCTGGAATCAAGAGTGATCCGCGGCCGGGCCCGCGGAGGGCGTCGGGGAGGTGCGGCGGCGGGCGTTGCGGGGATGTGACGGAAAATCCTGGGGCGGAATGTGCCGTTCCAGTGGATTGGCGGCGGATGCTCTCATCGCACGTGCACCGATGCCTCATACGGTGGGGACATGACGCAGGTGACTCCTCCCGGGTGGTACCCCGATCCCGGGCAGACGAATGACGGTCCGCCCACCGAGCGCTGGTGGGACGGCACGGCCTGGACGGACCAGACCCGCCCCAGCGGGGCCGCCGCCACGTGGGGTCCCCCGCCGCAGCCGGCTTACCCGGCGCAACCCGCTCCCCCGGCACAGCCCGCTCCCCCGGCGTACGGGGCGCACCCCGGCTATCCGGCGTATCCCGCGCCGCCTCCTGCCGTGCCTCGCCGTGGACTGCGCACCGGCATAGCCGTGGTCGTGGCGGCGGCCGTGCTGGCGAGCATCGGCGTCGGGGTGTACGCCCTGACCAAGGACGACGGCGGCAGCGGGAACCGCGCCGGTTCGCACCAGGGGCCGGGCGGCCAGGACGGCGCGTCCGGCGGAGGCTCGGGCAGCTCAGGCGGCTCCGGAGGGTCCGGCGATCCCGGTGGGTCCGGAGGGCCGGGCGGCTCGGGAGGTTCGGGCGGCGCCTCGCCCTCGCCGAGTGGGCCTCAGGCACCCAGGATCAAGGGCGGCGGTACGGTCCCGGACCCGTTCAACGGGATCAGCCTGCCCGTGCCGCAGGGCTGGAGCGGGCAGCCGATCGCCTTCGGCGCGGCGCTGTCCTCCGACAGCCACTACAAGTGCCCCGGCGCCCCCTCCAAGACGTGCACGCCGGGCGGCGCGTACTCGGCGTCCTCCAAGACGCTGCACATCAGCGGCGCAACCCCGGAGCAGGTCGCCAAGAACGACATCGCGGCCAACGCCAAGCAGTCCTACGGCGGCATCACGTACGGCGGCATCACCTCGCACCAGGTGCTGGCCTCCAAGGCCGTGACGGTGGCCGGACTGAAGGGCTACATGGTGCGCTGGAAGGCGGTCACCAGCAAGGGCGCCGACGGCTATGTGGAGTCGCTGGCCTTCCCCTCGCCCGACGACGTCGGGCAGATCGTCGTGGTCCGCTTCGGCGTCGACGTCGGGCACGAGGTGTCCGTCATCGACGAGATCACCCGGGGCATCAAGGTGTCGTCCGGCGGCGGCAACGGCCAGAACGTGTGACGGACGACGGCCGGGTGGGGCGCCCCTCCGCTCAAGAGGAGCCCCACCCGGCCGGGGTGCGCGCCGCCCCCGTCCCCACGGTGCGGCGCGGGCAGGCCGCCGTTCAGTCATCCCGTGAACGGCGGCCTGAGTCTCAGGTCAGTCCGAGCGCGGGCAGCACGGCCGCCTCCACGAACCGGACGAGGTAGTCGGAGTCGGCGTACCGGCCGCACAGGACCGGCCGGACGCGCAGGACGCCGAACATCATGGCGGGGATGTACTCCAGCGCGGGATGGCCGGCCGGGACCTCGCCCCGCTCCACGCCCCGCCTGAGTATGTCCTGGAGCGCCGCGATCTCGGGCTCGACAAGTGCCTCGCGCAGCGCCTGGGCCAGCTCCTGGTCCACCGTCATCGCGTGCGCGAGCGCCTGGTGCAGCGGGGTGTCCTTGCCGGACCAGTCACCCACGCAGCCTGCGGCCTGCCGCAGGTCCTCGGCCAGCGAGCCGGTGTCGATGCCGCCGATACGCACCCGGCTGCTGGCCCGCAGCGCGGCGGCGACGAACTGGGGCTTGGTCTTCCACTGCCGGTAGAGCGTGGACTTGCTGCACCGGGTGGTCGCGGCGACGCCGTCCATGGTCACGGACTCGTACCCGCACTCGCGGATCTGGTCCAGCACGGCGTCGAAGAACTCCCGCTCACGCTCGGGCGTGATCTTGGAGCGGCGCGAGGCGACGACCGACTCCGGTCCGTCCGCGGCCTGCGACGTCATGTGCTGCTTCCCCTCACTGCTCGTGTACGCCACGTGTGTGTCACAACCGGCTGCTGCTGTTTGTCATTACTCGTGTACGGCCCACTGCCATCCATCAAGGACGGGCGCCCGACTCCAGTGTGTCGCACATCAATCGATACGCCAGTGTACCGGTACTGGGCCGTATCGGTACACTGCCGTATCGGTACGGAAACGTATCGATGACTTCACGACCGTCAGCGAAGGGGCCGGGGGATGACCACCCGAACCGAGCCTGCACAGGCAGAAGCGGCGCCGGACGCGATAGCCCGTCCGCCGCTGCTGCGCGAGTTCCTGCTCGTCGCCGGACTCTTCCTCGTCTACAAGCTCGGCCGGCAGCTGGCCACCGGCCATACCGCGGGCGCATTCCACAACGCGCACCGCGTGTGGGACCTGGAACGGACCCTGCGCCTCCCCCACGAGACGTCCATACAGTCCGCACTGCTGCACGGCCACACCCTCGTCCGCCTGGCGAACACCTACTACGCGACCGTCCACTTCCCGGCCACGCTGGCCTTCCTGGTCTGGATGTACCTGCGGCGCCCCGCGCACTACCTGTGGGCCCGCCGGGTCCTCGCCGTGGTCACCGCCGCCGCCCTGGTGCTGCCGTTCACGTTCCCGCTGGCGCCGCCCCGGATGCTGACCGGGACCGGCCTGGTGGACACCGCCCGGATCTACGGCCCGTCCGTGTACGGCCCGCCGTCCAGCGACCACCTCTCCAACCAGTTCGCGGCCATGCCGTCGCTGCACTTCGGCTGGGCCCTGATGGTGGCGATCGGGCTGATGGCGGCCACCCGGTCGCGGTGGCGCCGGCTGTGGCTGCTGCACCCGCTGATCACCCTGATCGTGATCGTGGGCACCGCGAACCACTACTGGCTCGACGCCATCGTCGCCACGGCCATGCTCGGCGTGACCCTCGCCGTGATCCGCC
Organism: Streptomyces sp. NPDC002671; assembly: GCF_053592475.1. Classification (NCBI taxonomy): domain Bacteria; kingdom Bacillati; phylum Actinomycetota; class Actinomycetes; order Kitasatosporales; family Streptomycetaceae; genus Streptomyces; species Streptomyces sp. NPDC002671. Next base: position 69,729 of record NZ_JBSFVU010000021.1, on the reverse strand, counting down.
CGCCGGACCGGACGCCCGGCCCCGCCACGAAGCGCGGAACCGGCCGGCTCACTCCGCGCAAGCCCGCCCTGGCGGGAGCGGGCCGATGAGCGCCGCCACCCTGGCCGCCGTGGCCCTGTCGCTGGTCTCGGCCGTCGCCTACGCCCTCGCCGCCGTCGCCCAGGAGCGCCTCGCCTCCCGCAACGCCGACGCCGGCCTGGTACGGCTGCTGTCCACCGGCGCCTGGTGGTCGGCGGTCGGCCTGAACGCCGTCGCCGCGCTGCTGCACGTGATCGCCCTGAAGTACGGCCCGCTGACCGTGGTGCAGCCGCTGGGCGCGCTCACCCTGGTGGCGGCCGTGCCGCTGGGGGCGCGGGCGGCCGGCCGCCGGGTGACCAGCGCGGAGTGGCGCGGGACCGCGCTCACGCTGCTCGGTCTCGCCGCGCTGCTGGTCTCCGCGTCGGGTCCGGCGCCCGAGCGGGCGCTCACGCTGACCGAGGCGCTGGCCGTCGCCGGTACGACCGCCACACTGGTCGGCCTGCTCGCCCGGCCCGGTGCCCGGCCGGGCCTGCGGCACGCGACCGCCTCCGGATTCGCCTCGGGCGTCGCCTCCGCGCTCACCCAGACGGTCACCGTGGCGGCCACGGACCGCTCCGGTCCGGTGCTGAGCGTCGAGGTGATCGTGGTCGCCGTCCTCGTCGCCGCGTTCGCCACCGGCGGGCTGCTGCTCTCCCAGACCGCCTACCGCGAGGGCCTGGGCGCCCCGCTGGCCCTGGTGACGCTGGCCAACCCGGTGGCCGCGGCGGTCATCGGCCTGACCCTGCTCGGCCAGGGCCTCCAGGGCGGCCCCGCCGGGATACTGCTGGCGCTGGCCGGGGCCGGCCTCGCCTCCTGGGGCGTGATCGTGCTCACCCGCTCGACTCCGGAACCCGACCGCTCCGACGAACACGAGGAGCACCCGGTCGCCGCGGTCCTCGCACTGGAGGCGGAAGCTGCGGCCACGGAATCGGTGCTGGTACCCAAGCAGGCGGAGCCGGGGCACCTCAGCGCGCTGTAGCCGGGCGACTGCATACAGAAGACGGTCGACCGCATACCGCAAAACGGCGGCCGACGCCGTCCCATCGGACGCGTCGGCCGCCGTTTTGCATACGACAGCTGCCGTTTTGCATACGACAGCTGCCGTTTTGCATACGACAGCTGCCGCATTGCGTAGGGCATCTGCCGTATGGCGTATGCCTTGTGCCGTATCTCGTATACGCCGGACCGCCCGGCTCAGCCCAGCCCGCGCGAGTCCTGCTTCAGCGCGGTGTCGACCGTCAGCGCCGTCGCCACGACGAGGCTCAGCAGCGGCTCGGGGAGCTGGTAGTGGATCTGCAGGACGTAGTTGTCCGCCGTCGTGAACAGCGTCTTGGCGAGGCCTTCCCAGGTCTTGGTGATCCGGGCGACCTCGTTGTCCGCGTGGTCGACGATGGCGAAGTTCCACGCCCGCCAGTTCTCCGCCTTGATCGCGCCGACCTGCTGGCCGTTCGCGTTCATCGCGAAGTTGATCTTGCCGATCATGTTCTTCTGGACGATCTCACCGACCGGCGAACCGTCCGGACGCGTCACGATGACGCGGGACTTGAAGAACTTCGCGGGCCGGGTCAGCATCAGCACCGGCTGACCGTAGGCGTCGCGGATCTCCAGCTTGTGGGTCAGGAACTGGTCGATGCTGGAGAGGAAGCGCAGGATCTTCCTCAGCGCGCCCTGGCCGACCTCGGTGACCGAGCCGATCTCGCGGCCGTTCTGATCCATGACCTTGTACTCGTTGGTCAGCTCGATCAGCTTGGCCTTCTGGTTCACCACCAGGACGGGCTCGGTGAAGAGGGTGCCGCCACCGGGGCCGTGCGCCGCGACCCCGGCCTGCTGCTGCACCTGGCGCTGCACCTTGGGGTCGACGGACTGCTGCTGCGGAACGGCGTGCTGCTGCGGAGCGGCCTGCTGCGGAGCCTGCCCGGCGGCCTGCTGCGCCGGGTTCGTGTGCTCGGTCCACTGCGTGCCGTCCCAGTACCGGAGCGTCTGGGGCGCCCCGTGCGGATCGGGGTACCAGCCTGCAGGAGTGTTTGATTGCGTGGTCACCGAGGCACACTATCCTGATGTGACCGGTACCTGACCAGTCCGCACGGAGCGGTGTTCATTGCCCGTTCACTCCGTGATGAGCGCCGGGTCGCTGACGCCGGGAAGCCCGTTCTCCACGTGACCTGCGAAGCCGCGCAGGTAGGCCGGGTCGGCGTCCGAGGTGACGGTGAGGTCGTACCAGCGCTTGCTCGCCGCGAGGGAAACCGTCTTGCGCACGGTCGCGCCGGGCGCCACCGTCACGGCGACGGGGCCGCCTCCGTAGCCGTCGGCCAGCTTCAGCTTCGCGGTGCCGGAACCCTTGTTGGTGAAGGTGAGCTCGATGTCGTCGCCGGCGTGCCGGGCGGTGACCTCGGGCCCGGCGACCCGGTTGCGGCCCTTGAAGACGCGCACGAAGCCGTTCGGGCCGTGCACGGTCAGGTCGTAATTGCCGCCGGAGTAGACCGAGTTCCAGGTGTCGGAGACGGTCTTGCCGGCCTCGGTGGTGTACGTCCAGGGGCCGTCGGTACGGCTGTTGGACGTGACGAGGAAGGCGGCACCCGCCTGCGCGCCGGAGCCGAAGGTGAGCGTGAACCTGCCCTGCCTCGTGTCGGCCGAACCGTCCACCATCGGCGCGTACTTGAGCGGCCGGGTGGGGCGGCTTCCGCGCTCCTGCTTGGGCAGGGAGGGGATTGCGGGCGGGGTGGGGACGTAGTCGGGGTGGCGGTTGTGGTCCGGCGGCTGGTAGCTCGTGGTGGACGGCAGCGCGACCGGCGCGGCATCCTGCCGGGAGAAGTCGAAGGCGCTGGTCAGGTCGCCGCATATGGCGCGCCGCCAGGGCGAGATGTTCGGCTCCTGCACGCCGAAGCGCTTCTCTATGAACCGGATGATGGAGGTGTGGTCGAGGGTCTCGGAGCAGACGTAACCGCCCTTGCTCCACGGGGAGATGACGAGCATCGGCACGCGCTGGCCGAGCCCGTAGGGGCCGGCGACGTGGCCGGCGTCGCCCTTGAACAGGTCGAGCGTGGGGTCGACCGTCGACTTGCCCTGGGCGGCGGAGGCCGGCGGGTAGGGCGGGATGACGTGGTCGAAGAAGCCGTCGTTCTCGTCGTAGGTGATGAACAGCGCCGTCTTGCCCCACACGTCCGGGTTCGAAGTGAGCGCGTCCAGCACCTGGGAGACGTACCAGGCGCCGTAGTTGGCGGGCCAGTTGGGGTGCTCGGTGAAGGCCTCGGGGGCCACGATCCAGGAGACCTGCGGCAGCTTGTCCGCCTGCACGTCGGCCTTCAGCTGGTCGAAGAAGCCCTCGCCCTTGCGCGCGTCGGTGCCGGTGCGGGCCTTGTCGTACAGCGGGTCGCCGGGCTTGGCGCCCCGGTACTGGTTGAAGTAGAGGAGCGAGTTGTCGCCGTAGTTGCCGCGGTAGGCGTCGTTGATCCAGCCCCAGCCGCCGTTCGCGTCGAGGCCGTCACCGACGTCCTGGTAGATCTTCCAGGAGATGCCGGCCTGCTCCAGGCGCTCGGGGTACGTCGTCCAGCCGTAGCCCTTCTCGTCGTTGCCGAGGACCGGCCCGCCGCCCTTGCCGTCGTTGCCGGTGAACCCGGTCCACATGTAGTAGCGGTTGGGGTCGGTGGAGCCGATGAACGAGCAGTGGTAGGCGTCGCAGATGGTGAAGGCGTCGGCGAGCGCGTAGTGGAACGGGATGTCGGGGCGCTGCAGGTACGCCATCGTCGTCGACGACTTGGCGGGCACCCATTTGTCGTACTTGCCCTGGTTGAAGGCGGAGTGACCATCGTTCCAGCCGTGCGGAAGGTCCTGGATGAAGGCCATGCCCAGGTCGTCGGCGTCGGGATGGAAGGGCAGGATGTCCTTCGTGCCGTCGGACTGCTTCCAGACGGACTTGCCGTTCTGCGTGACCGGGCGCGGGTCACCGTAGCCGCGGACGCCGTTCATCGAACCGAAGTAGTGATCGAAGGAACGGTTCTCCTGCATGAGGACGACGATGTGCTCGACGTCCTGCACCGAGCCGGTGGCGTAGCGGGCGGGCAGGGCGGCGGCGCGCTGGATGCTGCTGGACAGCGCCGTGAACGCCGTGGTCGCACCCGCCAGTTGCAGGAACCTGCGCCGGTTGACTTCGGACATGTGTGAGAGACCTCTCATCCTGACGAGCTGCATGGTCTGGAACTTGCGTGAATCTGCGCGGTGCGAGTGTTCCAAGAGCAACAAACGCCAGGGAAGGGTCGGGAGGCGCCCATGTGAAAGCTGTCTGTACAAGTGAGGTTGATGTATGGCGTTGGCGCGACCCTGCGGCCGGTCAGCTCTCCGCTGCGGGGACGACCGTCAGGTGTGCGCCCGCGTCCCGGGACCGGCGCGCGCGGCGAGTGGTGGGCGCGGCGGGGCGGCGGGTGTCGCGCGGGATCATCGTCAGGCGCCGGTGGCCGAGCTCCCGCAGCGTCCTGGTGGTCTCGTCCACGATGCGGCATTCGGTGGGACCCCGCCCCGGGTCGGGCGGGAACAGCAGGCGGACGGCTCCGTCGAGGTCCGTGGCGCCTTCGCCGACCGCGCGGATCCAGTGCGGCAGGCCGCACCGGTAGGCCGCCTCCATGATCGGGTCCTGGGCGATGTCCCGCCGGATCGCCTGGAGTTCGTGGTCGTGGCCGTAGCACTCCAGGGCGGCCCTGAGGTGGGCCAGCATCGGCAGGCACCAGCCGCACTCGTGCTGGCCGAGGACGTCACCGGCGTCCGGATGGAAGAGGACGAACCGGAGGAAGTTGTCCGTGGGCATGGCGCCCGGGTGCGGGCGCATCCCGCGGAAGAGTGTCTCGAAAGCGCGGTTGGCCGCCGCCACGTTCCAGCGGTGGTCGACGATCAGCGACGGGAAGGGGACGGCCTCCAGCAGCGCAGCGTAGTCCTGGAGATACGCATGGGTCTCGCGGGCGTCGGGGACGGGCCGCGGCGCCGGCCGCTGCCCACCTGCCTGATGTGCCATCGGGAGGTCACCCCTCTTGCCTCTGCGGCCTTCACGCGGCGATGCGATCCTGCTGCCCCGACAAGAGTCATGTCAACTATCGTGGCATTTCATGCCTGTTGACGGCCGGAATTCGCCACAGTTGTGGCGGCACCTGGATGTGAGTTCGAGGCACCCGCTACTCTCCGGGAAGTTCGCGACAACCGCTTGTGAGAACCACGGACGCACCCGAAGCCCTTGAGAGACACAGGAGTTCTGTCGGTGACGGATGGCTTTGAGGATCCGGGCGCCACGGGGACCGCTGAGCTTTCGGCCGTCGTCGCCCGCGTCGCCGCGCTCGCCGACCGGCTCGGTGTGCCGCACGCCGAGGTCTTCGCCGTCGGCCGGCTCTCCGTCGCCTGCGGTGTCCCGGAGGCCGTGGTCAAGGCCCTGCTCAGCGGCCGGCCCGCAGGTGAACCGGACGTCCAGGCACGCTTTGTACAGCGGCTCGACCTGCTGCGCCGCACCCGGCTGAAGCCGAACGGCCGCAAGTACACCCAGCAGGAGATCGCCGACGGGGCGGGCATGTCCCGGCAGCAGGCCGGAGCCCTCATCAACGGCGACCGGCGGCCCACCATGGAACACTGCGACGCATTGCAGCGGTTCTTCCGCGTGCACGCCGGCTTCCTCACGGCGGAGGACCCCGAGGCGCTGGCGGGTGCGCTGCAGCGCGCCGAGCAGGAGCTGCTGCACAAGCTCGCCGACCGCGAGCGGGCCGTGGCCGAGGCCGCCGACACGGCCGCGGATCCGCTGGAACGGCTGCTGCAGGACCACGGGGTGCGCGGGATCGCCTGGCGGGCCGCTCAACTCCCCACCGACCAGCACCGGGACAAGGTCGCCGAGTGGCTCGACATGCTCCTGGAGAGCGTCAAGCGGCCAGAGTCGTGATCCGGGATCGGTGGAGAACTGTGGGCATCGGCAGGGACATGCGCCGGCTGTGCGGCGAGCTGGTGGGCGGGCTGGAGCTGCCCGCACCGGCGCCGCCGCAGGAGCTGTACGACGCGCTGTGCGAGGCGATGAGTCACCGCCGCGGCCGGCCGGTCCTCTTCCGTACGGCCGTCTTCCCGCCCGACACGGCCAGCGGAATGTGGCTGGACATGGCCGACCGCGATCTGGTCGTGGTGGAGGAACGCACCGCCCCCGACCACCAGTTGGTGATCCTCGGCCACGAGCTGTGGCATCTGCACGCCGGTCACCACGGCCATCACGTCGACGACGCCGGCGCCGGCGTGGCCACGCGGCTGCTGGGCGACGACACCGACCCGGCGGCGCTGCGGGCCGCGGTGCGCGGCGTGGCCGCCCGCACCCGTCCCAACCACGACGAGGCCGAGGAGCGGCAGGCCGAGACCTTCGGGCTGCTCCTGGCCAGCAAGTGCCGTACCTGGCTGGCCGGTTCGGCGCTGCGCGGGCGCGTGCAGCGGGACGACGTGGCCGGACGCATCGAGGCGTCACTGGGCTATCCGGGGCCGCAGGGCTGATGCGTGCCGGGCGGCACGCCGGTACGACGCTGCCGTCGCCGCCACGGCCGCGGGGTCAGCGCAGCGGCAGGTTCGGCACGCCCTCCGCGGTGGACGACGACCGGTGCCGGGATTCGGGCCCGCCCCGCCCCGCGCCGTGCCGTGGAAGCCGCGCCGGTGGCCGGGCGGCGTACGCCGGGCGCACGTCGCACTCCGTCAGCCCTTCTTCGCGCCGCCCACGGGGGTCGCGGGGGGCGCGGGAGCGTTTTCGCCTGCGCTGAGCGGGGGAACCGGGGCAGCGCGCAACGGCGTTGTCAGTGGTGGGCGGCAAGCTGAGGGTGTGCGCCGTGCGACGCGGCGCGCGGCGCCGCAGGGCGCGTGACCGTGACGCCGACTCGGGGAGAGCCGACCGATGCCCACCGCCGTAATGACCGACCGTGAGCGTGCCGCCGTACAGGCCTATCTGCGGCTGCTGCATACCGTGCGCGCAGCCTTCGACGGGCCACCGGACGGCGGCCGGCCCGTCGTGGTGCCGCCCGCCGTGCTCGCCGAGGCCGAACAGGCCCTGGACCGGGCGGGGCTGGCGGGAAACGAGGCGGAGTTCTTCCGGTTGCTGCGCGGCTGGTGCCCGCCCGCCTGAGCCGGCCGCGGGTGATCGTGCGGGAGCGTGCGCCGGGCCGACGCCGTCGTCGTCAGGAGTGCGGGACGACGACGGTGGTGGTCACCACTCCGTCGCGCACGCCCCACCGGCCGTCGAAGGCCTGGAGCCGACGGCCGCCGACCTCGGGGCCGGGGACGAGGAGTTCGGCGCGCAGGGTACCGTGGCGCGCGCCGTCGGGAGCGGCGTGCAGGGTGATGTCGGCCTCGGAGAAGTCCAGCCACTTGCCGGTCAGCGGGAACCACGCCTTGTAGACGGACTCCTTGGCGCTGAACAGGATGCGGTCCCAGTGCACGGCGGGCCACTGCGCGGCGAGCCGGGCGAGCCGCTGGGCCTCGGCGGGCAGGAACACGGCGTCGCCGACGCCCTCCGGGAGCGGCCCGTGCGGTTCGGCGTCGATGCCGAGGGAAGCCAGGTCGGTGGCGCGGACCAGGGCGGCGGCGCAGTAGCCGTCGCTGTGGGTCATGCTGCCGATGACCCCGGCGGGCCAGCGCGGTGCGCCCCGCACGCCGCTGACGACGGGCTGCGGGGGCACGCCGAGCTTCTCCATGGCGCGCCGGGCGCAGGCACGTACGGCGGCGAACTCGCGGCGCCGCTTGGGCACCGCGCGCGCTACGAGCGCCTCCTCCTCCGGGTAGAGCGGGGCGTCCTCCCACAGCGGGTCGTCACGGTGTGCCGCCACGGCCACGACCGACGCGGGCAGCAGTTCCTCGATCACCGGTTTCGTCCTCCGTCGGCAGGATGCGGCGCGGTCGTCCCGGGGGCCCGGGGCGCTTGCGCCACTCTCGCGGGTATCCCACGGAGACCTCTTCGAAGCGGACTCCGTCGTGCCAGGTGGTGCGGCGGATGTGCAGATGGCCGTAGACCATCGTGGCGACGCGGAACCGGCGGTGCCAGTCGGCGGTCAGCTCGGTGCCGCACCACATGGCGAACTCCGGGTACCACAGCACGTCCATCGGGTGCCGGTCCAGCGGATAGTGGTTGGCCAGCACGGTCGGCAGATCCGCGGGCAGCTCGGCGAGCCTGCGCTCGGTCTCGGCGACCCGGGCCCGGCACCAGTCCTCGCGGGTCGGGTAGGGGTCGGGGTGCAGCAGGTACTCGTCGTTGCAGACGATCCCGGTGCCGTGCGCGTAGGCCAGGCCCTCTTCCTTGGTGGCGCAGCCGGCCGGCAGGAAGGAGTAGTCGTACCCCAGGAAGAGCGGGGCGACGGCGACCGGGCCGCCCGCTCCCTGCCACACCGGGTACGGGTCCTCGGGCGTGACCACGCCCAGTTCCCGGCACACTTCGACCAGGTGTTCGTAGCGGGCGACGCCGCGGAGGGTGACCGGGTCTGCCGGGTGGGTCCACAGGTCGTGGTTGCCGGGCGTCCACAGGACCTTGCGGAAGCGGCCGGCGAGGGTGGCGAGGGTCCAGCGGATGTCGGCGACGCTGTCGGCGACGTCACCGGCGACGATCAGCCAGTCGTCGTCCGTGCCGGGACGCAGCTCCTCGACGAGGGCGCGGTTCTCCTGATAGGTGATGTGCAGGTCACTGATGGCCAACAGCTGTCCGGCCCCGGCCGCAGGCTCCACCCCGCACCCCTTTCGATCATGTCGTCCGCACCACAAGAACACACGTTCCCAAACAGGGCAAGGGGATTCGAGGCCGTGTCGAGCGGCGATCGAAAGCGTTGCCGCACCCCGGGAATTCCGTAACACACGCGTTGCACGCGGGTCTCTTGAAAGCCGTATGATCGCCCCATCATCGGCGCCCCAACCTCCCCTCGCACAGGGCCGTTTGGTGACCCTTCCTTCCTTCTGCCCGGGCACGGGCCGCTGCGCCGTGCCCGAAAACCCCCGAAAGGCGGCTTGCATGCTCTCTCGCGTACGCGTCTGGCTCAACCGCACGTACGCGGAGAACGTGTTCTTCATGGATCAGCTGCGTCGAAACCCCAGCGACCGTGCGGTGGAGATCCATGCGACGCACGGCGACGCCGACTCCCCCGTGCTGGCCGCCGCCGACACCGCCGACCTGGAACCGGGGGGCCTGTCCCCGGCCGGCTATGTGGAGTACGCCCTCGACCAGTGCGCCCGGCGCGGCATCGACGTGTTCGTGCCCCGGCTGCACCAGGCGGCGATCGTCGCGCACCGCGCGGAGTTCGCGGCGGCCGGTACGGCGCTGCTGGCGCCGACCCCGCAGGCGGTGGCCGTGTTCGAGGACAAGGCGACCGCGTACGAGGCGGTGCGCTCGGCCGGCGTCCCGGTGCCGCCCTGGTGGCGGGTGCGCACTGCGGACGAACTCGTCGCGGCCGTTGAGGAGTTGGAGGCAGGCGGGCACTGCGCGTGCTTCAAGCCGGCCTCCGGCGCGGGTGGGGTCGGCTTCCGGGTGATCACGCGCGCCCCGTTCTCGCTCACCCATCTGGACGGCTTCCCGGGCCCGTACGTACAGCTGGACCTGGTCGTCGAGGCGCTGCGGCGGGCCGAGCAGCCCGTGGACTGGCTGGTGATGCCGCGCCTGGAGCAGCCGGAGGTGTCCGTCGACTGCCTGACCGGCCCGGACAACCGGGTCCGGCTCGCGGTGGGCCGCACCAAGAACGGCCGCCGCCGCGGCTTCACGCTGCACGAGCAGTGGCTGGAGCCGGCCCGGCTGATCGCGGAGGGCTTCGGGCTGCACCACCTGTCCAACATCCAGTTCCGCATGTACGGCGACCGTCCGGTGCTGCTCGACGTCAACACCCGGCCCGCCGGAGGCCTGCACCAGCTGTCGCTGTGCGGAATCAACGCCCCTTGGGCGGCAGTGCAGTTGGCGCTCGGCGAGGACCCGGGGGTGATCGAGCCGCCGTTCCTGGGCCAGGACTACACGGTGGTGTCCGGCCCGCGCCCGCTGCTGCCCGCGACGCTTCCGCGGCAGCGGGCCGAGGAGGCGGAGGTCGTACTGCCGGCGGTTCCTGCACAGACGGCCGGGGTGGCGACCGAGGCTCTGCCGCTCTAGACCCTGCTGCTCCAGGCCGTACGCGCGCGCGAAGCGCATCCCGTTTCCGGTATGGACCAATCCGGCTCTACTCCTTGACAGTTGGATTGGTCCATACCACCTTGGTTGGCGCACCACTCAGTACTTCTCCGCACTCCCCGCACTCCCCCACACCCTGGTGCACCCCACGCACCGCAACGCACCCTCACGCACCCCCGTGCACTCCCGAACACCCCCATCCCCACAGGGAGATCGCGTGCGCCATACATCCGGGCGTCCCAGACGCCGGCTCCTCGCCCTCCTCGGCTCCGCCGCTCTCGCGCTCGGCGGGGCCATCGCCCTGCCGGGCACGGCCGAGGCCGCCGACATCCTCACCAACCCCGGCTTCGAGTCGGGCAGCCTCTCCCCCTGGACCTGCACCGGCAACCTCGGTTCGGTCGTCTCCTCCCCCGTGCACGGCGGCACCAAGGCGCTCCAGGGCGCGGTGACGTCGAGCGACAACGCACAGTGCAGCCAGACCGTTTCGGTGCAGCCGAACACGACGTACACCCTCAGCGGCTGGGTACGCGGCTCGTACGTGTACCTCGGCGTCAACGGCGGCGCCTCCACCTGGACGACGTCCCCCTCGGCGTACAGCCGGCTCAGCGTCTCCTTCACCACCGGGGCCACCCAGACGAGCGCCACGATCTACGTGCACGGCTGGTACGCCCAGGGCACCTACTACGCCGACGACATCAGCCTCGACGGACCGGGCGGCGGCGGAGGCGGCGACACCCAGGCGCCGACCGCGCCCAGCGGGCTCGCCTCGACCGGCAAGACGTCCTCCAGCGTGTCGCTGAAGTGGAACGCCTCCACGGACAACGTGGGCGTGACGGCGTACGACATCTACAGCGGCTCCAGCCAGGTGCTCAGCGTCTCCGGTACGACGGCCACGGTCAGCGGGCTCTCGCCGAGCACGGGTTACACCTTCACCGTGAAGGCGCGGGACGCGGCCGGGAACGTGTCGCCCGCCTCCAACGCCGTGACCGTCACGACGGACGCCGGCAGCGGCGGCGGCACCGGTTTCAAGCAGGCGGCGCCGTACCTGTACGAGGGCTGGGGCGATCCGCCGAGCCCGACGACGGTGATGAGCGCGACCGGCATCAAGTGGTTCACGATGGCGTTCGTGCTGGACTCGGGCGGCTGCACCCCTGCCTGGGACGGCAGCCGGGCGCTGACCGGCGGCGTGGACCAGTCCACCATCAACGCCGTCCGCTCCGCAGGCGGCGATGTCGTCCCGTCGTTCGGCGGGTGGCAGGGCAGCAAGCTCGGCGCCAACTGCTCCTCCGCGAGCGCCCTCTCGGGGGCGATCCAGAAAGTGATCGACGCCTACGGCCTGAAGGCCGTCGACATGGACATCGAGAACACGGACGAGTTCGAGAACGAGGCCGTGCAGGCGAAGATCCTCACCGCGCTGAAGACCGTCAAGGCCAACAACCCCGGTCTGAAGACCATCGTCACCTTCGGCACGTCGACCACCGGTCCGACCTACTACGGCAACCGGCTGATCGAACAGGCGCAGTCACTCGGCGCGAACATCGACGTCTTCACCATCATGCCGTTCGACTTCGGCGGCGGCTCGGACATGTACGGCAACACCGTGAACGCGGCGGAGGGCCTGAAGGCCAAGCTCAAGTCGGCCTTCGGCTGGGACGACGCGACCGCGTACTCCCACATCGGCATCTCCGGCATGAACGGCCTGTCCGACCAGCAGGAGAACACCACCCCGGCGATCTGGACCCAGATCCGCGACTGGGCGAACACGCACCACATCGCACGGCTCGCCTTCTGGTCCGTCAACCGCGACCGGCCGTGCCCCGGCGGCGGCGTCGTGAGCAACTGCTCCGGGATCAGCCAGAACAACTGGCAGTTCACGTCCATCACTTCCGGCTTCACCGGCTGAGCACACCCCGCACCACGTCTCGACGTCCCTCCGGCTTCCGGGCCGGGGGGACGTCTCGTCGCTGCCCCGTTTTCCCTGCCCCCCTTTTTTTCATTTCTTTCCGCCGGGGGTGTATCAGGGGCCGTCCCGCGGGCTCTACATGGTGAGGCACAACGGGGGAGCCACGGGGGAACGCACGGGGAAACGGGGGAGCCACGGGGGAACGGGGGATCGGGCCGGCCGGCCGCTGTCACGGGGAGCGGCCGGCCGGCCCGAGGAGCGTGCCGCAGCTGCCGGAACCTACGTGAGGTAGGCCAGACCCGGGTGGACGGCGGTGTAGTCCTCGACCAGGCGCCGGGCCACGTTCACCGAGTCGACGAGCGGGTGCAGCGCGAAGGCCTTCACGGCCGCCGCACGGGAGCCGGACGCGGCGGCGGCGAGGACCTCCCGCTCGACCGCCTTGACCGCGCAGACCAGGCCGGTGGCATGGCCTGGCAGCGGGTCGACCGCGACCGGGTGGGCGCCGTTGGCGTCGACCAGGCAGGGCACCTCGATGACGGCCTCGGAGTCCAGGACGGAGAGCGTGCCGCGGTTGCGGACGTTGAGGATCAGGGTCGTCCGCTCGTCGCGCGCGATGGCCCGCATCAGCGCGAGCGCCACCTTCTCGTAGCCGCCGGAGAGGTCGTCCGCCGCGCGTTCGCCGGCGCCCGCCGTCTCCCGGTTCTCGGCCATGTACGTCGCCTCGCGCTCGGCGCGGGTGCGGTCCCAGACGTCGAGGGCGGAGACGTCCGGGCGCCGGGCCTGCGCGTAGAAGTCCGCCTGCTGGTCGCGCAGGAAGGCGCCGCGGGTCTTCTCGGCCTCCTGGTAGGCGCGGAGGGTCTCCCGGTTGAAGTAGTAGTAGTGCAGGTACTCGTTGGGGATCGCGCCGAGCGACTGCAGCCAGTCGACGCCGAAGAGCTTGCCCTCCTCGAACGAGCCGAGCAGGCGTGGGTCGGCCAGCAGGCGCGGGAGTTCGTCCCGCCCGTCGACGTGCAGCCCGCGCACCCAGCCGAGGTGGTTGAGGCCGACGTAGTCGATCCACGCCTCCCGCGGGTCGGCGCCGAGCACCCGGGCGATACGGCGGCCCAGCCCGACCGGCGAGTCGCAGATGCCGAGGACGCGGTCGCCGAGGTGGCGGGACATCGCCTCGGTGACCAGGCCGGCGGGGTTGGTGAAGTTGATGACCCAGGCGTCGGGGGCGAGGCGGGCGACACGCCGCGCGATGTCGACGGCGACGGGAACGGTCCGCAGTCCGTATGCGACGCCTCCCGCGCCGACGGTCTCCTGCCCGAGGACGCCCTGCGCCAGCGCGATGCGCTCGTCGTCCGCCCGGCCCTCCAGGCCTCCGACGCGGATCGCGGAGAAGACGAAGTCGGCGCCGCGCAGGGCCTCGTCGAGGTCGGTGGTGGTGGTCACCCGGGGGGCGTCGGGCACGGCCGACGCCTGCTCATCCAGTACACGGGAGACTGCATACAGTCGACTGTCGTCCGTATCGTGCAGAACGACGTCCGTCACCCGCCCCTCACCCCGGTCGGTCAACAGCGCACCGTACACAAGCGGCACCCTGAATCCGCCGCCGCCCAGAATCGTCAGTCTCACGCCTGCACCTTTCGCTCACCCAGACACTCGATTCTGCTCACCCGACGCCCCGTCCGGGCAGCGGCGCACGACTCCGGTCGCCGAATGGAAGATCTCTCTGGAAGATCTCCTCGAAGCGGTCACGAGCCGATACCGGCAGCTTCACCGCGTGAACTCCCTTACGAGCAAAGGACTTTCCTTGCTTCAAGCCTTGACGGCCGCAGGCCCGGGGAGCACATTGGCGGCACCCTGAGAGCGCTCTCAGACCCACGGAGGGCACTCTGCCGGGGCTCCCGCACCTCACCCCGTAACCGAGAGGCTCCCCCCATGCGTGATTCCTCCGGCACATCGAGACCCGGACCCCGCTCCCGTCCCCTGCGGCGCGCGCTCGTCGCCGTCGTCGCCTCGTTCGGCCTGGCCGCGGCCGTCGCCGGCGCCGTCACCGCGCCCGCGCACGCCTTTGCGCCCACACCCCCCGCCGGCTGGACGCAGGTCTTCGCGGACGACTTCGACGGCGCGGCCGGCTCCCCGGTCAACGCGGCCGACTGGCAGTACGACACCGGGACTTCGTACCCCGGCGGGGCCGCGAACTGGGGCACCGGTGAGGTCGAGTCGATGACGTCGAGCACCAGTAACGTGGCGCTGGACGGCAACGGAAACCTGCTCATCACCCCGCGCCGCGACGCCTCCGGCAACTGGACCTCCGGCCGGATCGAGAGCACGCGCACCGACTTCCAGCCCCCGGCCGGCGGCAAGCTGCGCGTGCAGGCCCGGATCCAGATGCCGAACGTCACGGGCGCCGCCGCCAAGGGCTACTGGCCGGCGTTCTGGATGCTGGGCGCGCCGTTCCGCGGCAACTACTGGAACTGGCCGAGCATCGGTGAGCTGGACATCATGGAGAACGTCCAGGGCCTGAACACCGACTGGGCGACGATGCACTGCGGCACCAACCCGGGCGGCCCGTGCAACGAGACGTCCGGCATCGGCGGTTCGACCGCGTGCGCCGGGACGACATGTCAGGCCGGTTTCCACACCTACGCGATGGAGTGGGACCGCTCGACCAGCCCCGAGGAGATCCGCTTCTGCCTCGACGGCGTCAACTTCCACACCGTGAAGGCGACCCAGGTCGACGCGACGACATGGGCGAACGCCACCGATCACGGCTACTTCCTCATCCTGAACGTGGCGATGGGCGGCGGCTTCCCGGGCGCGTTCGGCGGCGGCCCGGACAGCGGGACCGAGCCGAACCACCCGATGGCCGTCGACTACGTACAGGTACTGCAGTCCTCGGGCGGCGGGGGCAGCACCACTCCCCCGCCGTCCGGCGGCCGGAACGCCTACAGCGCGATCCAGGCCGAGTCCTACGACGGCCAGTCCGGAGTGAGCACCGAGACCACGACGGACGTCGGCGGTGGACTGGATATCGGATACATCGCGGGCGGCGACTGGGCTCTGTACAAGGGGGTCGACTTCGGGTCGACGCCGGCCACGCAGTTCTACGCGCGGGTGGCGAGCGGGGCCGCGTCCGGGGTGAGCGGACTGGTCGAGGTGCGCCTGGACAGCCGGAGCAACCCACCCGTCGGCAGCTTCGCGGTGGGCAACACCGGCGGCTGGCAGACGTGGCGGACGGTCCCGGCCAACATCAGCTCGGTGACGGGCACGCACGACGTCTACCTGACCTTCACCAGCGGCCAGCCGGCCGACTTCGTGAACGTGAACTGGTTCGACTTCGGCCACTGAGCACCGCGGCCGGGGTCGCCCCTCAACTCCGGGGCGACCCCGGTTCGTCACCGGACGGACGCGCTGATCTGCCCGCCCATGGAGAGCACGACGAACATGCCGTTGCCGTCCACGCCCGCGTCGTGCTGGTTCGCCTCCAGCTGGGCGTAGACCTCACCCCTGTAGACGATCTTCGCACGGTAGTGGCCGAGGCCGACCTTCGTGACCACGGCGGTCGAACCGTCGGGGAGCCGGAAGCTTCCGGGCCCCTGGTGGGCGCCGCCGGTCCAGGAGTGCACCTTCCCGTCGAGGGTGAGCACGACGAACATGCCGTTGCCGTCCACGCCCGCGTCGTGCTGGTTCGCCTCGAGCCGGGCGTAGACGGAGCCCCTGTTGACGATCTCCATGCGGTAGTGGTGGGCGCCGAGCTTGTAGATCTTCGCCGTGCTGCCGTCCACCAGCTTCTCGGTGCGCACCGGGGACGTGACAGCGGCGCGGTGCGCGGCCGGCGTCGCGGCGACCGCGCTCGCGGCCGGCGCCACCAGAGCGGCCGTCAGAATCGTTCCTGCCAGGGCGCGAAGGGCGGCCCGGCGGGGCGCCTTCCCAATCGACATGCGGGTCTCCTGGGTTGAAGAGTGAGTGAAGAATCGGCGTCTTGCCCGATCGAATCTATTGATCGTTTTCGCCGGATTCACCCATTCCCTGTCACAGCGGAGCAACAAGGACCGCCGAACCGTCACCGCCTCGTGCCGCTACCGCAGCTCCGCCCGGAAGGCGATCGGGGTCTGCCCGGTGTGCAGGTGGAAGAACTTGGAGAAGTTCGCCGCGTCGGGGAAGCCCACGGCCACGCCGACGCGGCCGATCGGCAGGTCGGTGTGGGCGAGGAGGCGCTTGGCCTCCAGGATCACGCGTTTGTCGATGAAGCCCTTGGGGGTCTCGCCGGTGGCCGCACGGACCGCGCGGACGAGGGTGCGGCGGGAGTAGCCGAGCGCGTCGGCGTAGGAGCTGACGCTGTGGTTGGTGGCGAAGCTCTGCTCGACGGCATCCCGGAACAGGGTGAACGTGGTGTCGGTCTGCTGCTGGGAGGCCTCGGCCGAGCTGGCCGCGAGGTGGGCGAGGCGCAGCAGGAACGCGGTCAGGCTATGCCTGAGGACGGCCGTGTGCAGGCTCAGCGGGAGCGTGGCGGTGTCCTCGTACTCGCGGCGCAGTTGTTCGAGGGACGCGCGCAGCGCGGTGAGCTGACCCGGATCGGGGTGCAGCAGGGGCGGCTGGTCGTAGCGGTAGAGCCCGGCGGCCTCGACGGTGGCGCGGGGCAGGAAGCCGGGCTGCATGGTCAGGACGGTTCCGCGGTACTCGCACTCGCGCGAGAAGCGGTGGACCTGTCCGGGGCGGATCCACAGCAGGTCACCGGCGGCGGCCTCGCACTCGGTAAAGTCGATCATATGTCGCACGGGGCCCTCGGTGAAGAGCATGACGACGTGGAACTCGATGCGGTGGACGCGGTCCAGCGGGGCGTCGGCGTGCCAGGTGTGGTCGGTCCCCATGGTGCTGACCTGCATGCCGACGCCGCCGACGGCCAGCTCGACGGGGAAGGGGAAGGTCCTGATCCCGTCGCCGCCCGTGCCGCTGCTGTCCCCGGCTTGAGGTGTTCTGCCAGCCATGTCCTGATCGTGCCATCCCTGCCGCGCGCCCGGTGTCCCAGATTCACCACAGGCTGACACACCCCACCCTTCCTTCAGAAAAGTCAGACTTTTAATTTTGAACGCGCCCGGCCAGCCACTGCACACTGAACGAGGACTTCTTGAAGATGAGCACGCAGACTTCCGACGGCTTCGAGTGGACCGATCTCGACCGGCGGGCCGTGGACACCGCCCGTCTTCTCGCGGCCGACGCCGTGCAGAAGGTCGGGAACGGGCACCCGGGCACCGCGATGAGCCTGGCTCCTGCCGCGTACACGATCTTTCAGAAGGTGATGCGTCATGACCCCGCCGACCCGGAGTGGGCCGGCCGCGACCGCTTCGTGCTGTCCCCCGGTCACACCTCGCTGACCCTCTACACCCAGCTGTTCCTCGCCGGCTACGAGCTGGAGCTGGACGACCTGAAGGCGTTCCGCACGCACGGCTCCAAGACGCCCGGCCACCCCGAGTACGGGCACACGGCAGGCGTCGAGACGACCACCGGCCCGCTCGGCCAGGGCGTGGCCAACGCGGTGGGCATGGCGATGGCCGCCCGCTACGAGCGCGGCCTGTTCGACCCGGACGCCCCCGAGGCCATCTCCCCCTTCGACCACACCGTCTGGGCGATCGTCTCCGACGGCGACCTGGAGGAGGGCGTCTCCGCCGAGGCCTCCTCCCTCGCGGGCCACCAGAAGCTCGGCAACCTGGTCTTCCTCTACGACGACAACCACATCTCCATCGAGGGCGACACCGCGACCGCGTTCTCCGAGGACGTGCTGAAGCGGTACGAGGCCTACGGCTGGCACACCCAGCGGATCGAGCCCACCGCCGACGGCGACGTCGACGTCCCCGCCCTGTACGCGGCGCTGAGGGCCGCGCAGGCCGAGACCGGGCGGCCCTCGATCATCGCGATGCGCACGATCATCGCCTGGCCCGCCCCGAACGCGCAGAACACCGAGGCCTCCCACGGCTCGGCGCTCGGCGAGGACGAGATCGCCGCCACCAAGCGCGTCCTCGGCTTCGACCCGGAGCAGACCTTCGAGGTCACGGACGAGGTCCTGAAGCACACCCGCCGGGCCCTGGACCGGGGCGCGGAGGCACACGCGGCCTGGGACCAGCGGATCGCCGAGTGGCGCGCCGCCGGCCCCGAGCGGGCCGCGCTCTTCGACCGGATCGGCAGGGGCGAGCTGCCCGAGGGCTGGGAGGACGCCCTGCCGGTGTTCGAGGAGGGTAAGTCCGTCGCGACGCGTGCCGCCTCCGGCAAGGTGCTCCAGGCGCTCGGCGCGGTGCTCCCGGAGCTGTGGGGCGGCTCCGCCGACCTGGCCGGCTCGAACAACACGACCATCGACAAGAACAGCTCGTTCCTGCCGAAGGGCAACCCGCTGCCCGAGGCGAACCCGTACGGTCGTACCGTGCACTTCGGCATCCGCGAGTTCTCGATGGCAGCGGAGATGAACGGCATCGCCCTGCACGGCAACACCCGCGTCTACGGCGGAACGTTCCTCGTGTTCTCCGACTACATGCGCAACGCGGTACGGATGTCCGCGCTGATGCAGCTGCCGGTGACGTACGTGTGGACGCACGACTCCATCGGCCTCGGCGAGGACGGCCCCACCCACCAGCCGGTCGAGCACCTGGCCTCGCTGCGCGCGATCCCGGGCCTGAACATCGTCCGCCCGGCGGACGCCAACGAGACCGCGATCGCCTGGGCCGAGATCCTGAAGAGGCACGCCACCAGCCCCGCCCCGCACGGGCTCGCGCTCACCCGCCAGGGCGTGCCGGTGTACGCGCCTAACGAGGACGCGGCCAAGGGCGGCTACGTACTGCGCGAGTCCTCGACCGGGACCCCGGAGGTGATCATCATCGCGACCGGCTCCGAGGTGCAGCTCGCGGTGGCCGCGCGGGAGCAGCTGGAGGCCGAGGGGATCGGCACACGCGTGGTGTCGATGCCGTCGGTGGAGTGGTTCGAGGAGCAGGACCGGGCGTACCGGGACTCCGTGCTGCCGCCGTCCGTGAAGGCGCGGGTCGCGGTCGAGGCCGGCATCGGTCTGACCTGGTACCGGTACGTGGGCGACGCCGGACGGATCGTCTCCCTCGAGCACTTCGGTGCCTCCGCCGACGCCAAGACCCTGTTCGCCGAGTTCGGCTTCACCCCCGAGAACGTCGCCGCCGCTGCCCGCGAGTCGCTGGCCGCCGCGCGCGCCTGATCCCTACGCGACGAGAAATCAGAGAGATGAGCACTGTGACCGAAGCAATCGCCACCCCCGGTTCCCTCAAGCGCCTCGCCGACGAGGGTGTCTCGATCTGGCTGGACGACCTGTCGCGGAGGCGGATCACCTCGGGCAGCCTGGCCGAGCTGGTGCAGAGCGGGGGCGTCGTCGGCGTCACCACCAACCCGTCGATCTTCCAGGCGGCCATCGGCTCCGGCGAGGGTTACGAGGAGCAGCTCACCGACCTGGCCGTGCGCGGGGTGACGGTGGACGAGGCGGTGCGGATGATGACGACCGCCGACGTGCGGGCAGCCGCCGACATTCTGGATTCTGTATACACCGCCACGGACGGCCGCGACGGCCGCGTCTCCATCGAGGTCGACCCCCGCCTGGCGCACGACACGGCGGCCACGGTCGCCGAGGCCAAGCAGCTGGCCTGGCTGGTCGACCGGCCCGGCGTGATGGTCAAGATCCCGGCGACGAAGGCCGGTCTCCCGGCGATCACCGAGGTCATCGGCCTCGGCATCAGCGTCAACGTGACCCTGATCTTCTCCCTGGAACGCTACCGCGAGGTCATGGACGCCTACCTGGCCGGCCTGGAGAAGGCCCAGGAGCGCGGCCTGGACCTGTCGGAGATCCACTCGGTCGCGTCCTTCTTCGTCTCCCGCGTGGACTCCGAGATAGACAAGCGGCTGATCGCCCTCGGCACCGAGGAGGCCCTCGCGCTCAAGGGCCGCGCGGCCCTCGCCAACGCGCGGCTCGCCTACGCCGCGTACGAGGAGGTGTTCGGCTCTGCCGACAATTCGGCACAGCCCGACGACCGCTGGCTGGCGCTGGCCGGGACCAAGGCGAACAAGCAGCGTCCGCTGTGGGCGTCCACCGGTGTGAAGGATCCTGCGTACAAGGACACGCTGTACGTGGACGAGCTGGTCGCACCCGGCACCGTCAACACCATGCCGGAGGCCACCCTGAGCGCCACCGCCGACCACGGCGAGATCACCGGCGACACGGTGACCGGCGGCTACGCCCAGGCCCGTGCGGACCTGGCCGCCGTCGAGCGGCTCGGCATCTCCTACGACGAGGTCGTCCAGCAGCTGGAGGACGAGGGCGTCGCCAAGTTCGAGGCGGCCTGGCAGCAGCTGCTGGACGCCGTCACCGAGTCCCTGAGGAGCAAGGGAGTTGACGCGCGATGACGACCGACGCGGCTGAGCCGCAGACATCCCCCGCCGAACAGGCGCCCGTTCCGCCGGCCCTGGACGCCGACTGGGCGAACCCGCTGCGCGACGACCGGGACCGCCGGCTGCCGCGCATCGCGGGGCCCTCCGGCCTGGTCATCTTCGGGGTGACCGGCGACCTGTCCCGCAAGAAGCTGATGCCGGCCGTGTACGACCTGGCCAACCGGGGCCTGCTGCCGCCGGGCTTCTCCCTCGTCGGCTTCGCCCGTCGCGAGTGGGAGGACCAGGACTTCGCGCAGGTCGTCCACGACGCCGTACGCGAACACGCCCGCACCCCGTTCCGGGAGGAGGTGTGGCAGCAGCTCGCCGAGGGCATGCGGTTCATCCCCGGCGACTTCGGCGACGACACCGCCTTCAAGCAGCTGAAGGAGGCCGTCGACGAGCTGGACTCCTCCCGCGGCACCGGCGGCAACTTCGCGTTCTACCTCTCCGTGCCGCCGAAGTTCTTCCCGAAGGTCGTCCAGCAGCTGAAGAAGCACGGCCTGGCGAGCCCGCCCGCGGGTTCCTGGCGGCGCGCGGTCATCGAGAAGCCGTTCGGCCACGACCTGGCCAGCGCACGCGAGCTGAACGCGATCGTGCACGACGTGTTCGAGCCGGACCAGGTGTTCCGCATCGACCACTACCTCGGCAAGGAGACCGTCCAGAACATCCTGGCGCTGCGCTTCGCCAACCAGATGTACGAGCCGATCTGGAACCGGTCGTACGTCGACCACGTGCAGATCACCATGGCCGAGGACATCGGCATCGGCGGCCGGGCCGGCTACTACGACGGCATCGGCGCCGCCCGGGACGTCATCCAGAACCACCTGCTCCAGCTGCTGGCGCTCACCGCCATGGAGGAGCCGATCGCCTTCGACGCGGAGGCGCTGCTCACCGAGAAGCTGAAGGTGCTGAAGTCGGCGCGGCTGCCGGAGGACCTCGGCCACAGCACCGTGCGCGGGCAGTACGCGGCCGGCTGGCAGGGCGGTGAGAAGGTCGCCGGCTACCTCCAGGAGGAGGGCATCGACCCCAACTCGAAGACCGACACCTTTGCCGCGATCAAGCTGGAGATCGACAACCGCCGCTGGGCGGGCGTCCCCTTCTACCTGCGCACCGGCAAGCGGCTCGGCCGCCGGGTCACCGAGATCGCGGTGGTCTTCAAGCGGGCCCCGCACTCCCCCTTCGACTCCACCGCGACGGAGGAGCTGGGCCAGAACGCGATCGTCATCCGCGTCCAGCCCGACGAGGGCATGACCGTGCGGTTCGGCTCCAAGGTGCCGGGCACCTCGATGGAGATCCGGGACGTGTCGATGGACTTCGCCTACGGCGAGTCGTTCACCGAGTCGAGCCCGGAGGCGTATGAGCGGCTCATCCTGGACGTGCTGCTCGGTGACGCCAACCTGTTCCCCCGTCACCAGGAAGTGGAAGAGTCCTGGAAGTTCCTCGACCCGATCGAGGACTACTGGGCGACGCACGGCAGGCCGGCGCAGTACGCGTCCGGCAGTTGGGGACCGAGCGAAGCGGACGAGATGCTCGCACGAGACGGACGGAGCTGGCGCAGGCCATGAAGATCGACCTGACCGACACCACGGCAAGCAAGATCAACAAGGCGCTGGTGCAGGGCCGCCGCGCCATCGGCTCCCCGGCCGTGGGCATGGTCCTGACGATGGTGATCGTCACGGACGAGGAGAACGCCTACGACTCGATCAGGGCGGCCGAGGAAGCCTCCCACGAGCACCCCATGCGGACCCTCGTCGTCATCAAGCGGCACGCCCGCACCCTGCGCGACCGCACCACCTCGCGGCTGGACGCCGACGTGCGGGTGGGCGCCGACGCGGGCACCGGCGAGACGGTCGTGCTCCGCCTGTACGGCGAGGTCTCCGACCACGCCGACTCGGTGGTGCTGCCGCTGCTGCTGCCGGACGCCCCGGTCGTGGTGTGGTGGCCCGTGGACGCGCCCGACGCCCCGGCCAGGGACCCGCTCGGCGCGCTCGCCCAGCGCCGTATCACCGACCTGTACGCGGTCGAGCGCCCGCTGGAGGTCCTGCAGACCCGGGTGCGCAACTACGCGCCCGGCGACACCGACCTCGCCTGGACCCGGCTGACCCTGTGGCGCTCCATGCTGGCCGCGGCCCTCGACCAGTCCCGGGAGAAGGTGACGTCCGGGGCCGTGGAGGCCGAGCAGGACAACCCCAGCGCCGAGCTGCTCGCCCGCTGGCTGGAGGCCCGCCTGAACGTCCCGGTGGACCGGGTGGTGACCGGCGGCCCGTTCGTCACGGCCGTACGCCTCGGCACCGCCAACGGCGAGATCGTCATCGACCGCCCCGCGGGCCCCCTCGCCACCCTGTCGCTGCCGGGCCAGCCCTCGCGCACCCTCGCCCTGAAGGTCCGCGCCACCTCCGAACTCATCGCCGAGGAGCTGCGCCGCCTCGACGCCGACGAGATGTACGCCATCGCCCTCAAGGGCGAGGCCGCCAAGGAGAACGCCTGACATGTCCGACACCCCGTCAGACACCCCCGAGACCGCCCGCCGGCCCGAGTGGACGGCCCTGGCCGACCACCGCGCCCAGGGCCGGCCGCACCTGCGCGACCTGTTCGCCGCGGACCCCGGCCGCGCCGAGCGGTACGTCGTGCGGGTCGGTGACCTGCACATCGACTACAGCAAGCACCTGATCACCGACGAGACCCTGGCCCTGCTCCAGGAACTCGCCGCCGCCACGGGCGTGTTCGGCCTGCGGGACGCCATGTTCCGCGGCGAGAAGATCAACATCACCGAGCGGCGGGCCGTGCTGCACACCGCGCTGCGTGCCCCGCGCGACGCGGTGATCGAGGTCGACGGCGAGAACGTCGTCCCGGCCGTGCATGCCGTGCTCGACAAGATGGCCGGCTTCGCCGACCGCGTCCGCTCCGGCGAGTGGACGGGCCACACCGGCAAGCCGATCAAGAACGTCGTCAACATCGGCATCGGCGGCTCCGACCTCGGCCCGGCGATGGCGTACGAGGCGCTGTGCCCGTACACGGCACGGGAGTTGACGTTCCGCTTCGTGTCCAACGTGGACGGCGCCGACCTGCACGAGGCCACCCGCGACCTGGACCCGGCCGAGACACTGTTCGTCGTCGCGTCCAAGACCTTCACCACGATCGAGACGATCACCAACGCCACCTCGGCGCGGTCCTGGCTGCTTCAGGCTTTCGAAGGCGACGAGAAGGCCGTGGCGAAGCACTTCGTGGCGCTGTCCACGAACGCGGAGAAGGTCACCGAGTTCGGCATCGACCCGGACAACATGTTCGAGTTCTGGGACTGGGTCGGCGGCCGGTACTCGTACGACTCCGCGATCGGCCTGTCGTTGATGATCGCCATCGGCCCGGACCGCTTCCGCGAGATGCTCGACGGCTTCCACCTGGTCGACGAGCACTTCCGCACCGCACCCGCCGAGGCCAACGCCCCGCTGCTGCTCGGCCTGTTGGGCATCTGGTACGGCAACTTCCACGACGCCCAGTCGCACGCCGTGCTGCCCTACAGCCACTATCTGTCCAAGTTCACCGCGTACTTGCAGCAGCTGGACATGGAGTCCAACGGCAAGTCGGTGGACCGCGCCGGACGCCCCGTGACCTGGCAGACCGGTCCGGTGGTCTGGGGCACTCCGGGCACCAACGGGCAGCACGCCTACTACCAGTTGATCCACCAGGGCACGAAGCTGATCCCGGCGGACTTCATCGGCTTCGCCCGGCCGGTCGCCGAGCTGAGCGGTGAACTGAAGGCTCAGCACGACCTGTTGATGGCCAACTTCTTCGCCCAGACCCAGGCCCTCGCCTTCGGCAAAACGGCCGACGAGGTCCGCGCCGAGGGAGTGCCCGAGGAGCAGGTGGCGCACCGCACCTTCCGCGGCGACCACCCGACCACGACGATCCTCGCGACGGAACTGACCCCGTCCGTCCTCGGCCAGCTGGTCGCCCTCTACGAGCACAAGGTGTTCGTCCAGGGCGCCGCCTGGAACATCGACTCCTTCGACCAGTGGGGCGTCGAACTGGGCAAGGTCCTGGCCAAGCGCGTCGAACCCGCCCTGACCCAGGGCGCAGACGTGCCCGGTCTCGACGCGTCCACCACGGCCCTCGTCGCCGCCTACCGCACTCTCAAGAACGCTCAGGAGAACTGATCATGCAGCTCGGACTCATCGGTCTCGGCAAGATGGGCGGCAACATGCGCGAGCGCATCCGCCGCGCCGGCCACACCGTCATCGGCTACGACCGCAACCCCGAAATCTCCGACGTCAAGAGCCTCGAAGAACTCGTCGAGAAGCTCGACGCGCCGCGTACCGTCTGGGTGATGGTGCCGGCCGGCACTGCCACCCAGACCGTCGTCGACGAGCTGAAGGACCTGCTCTCCCCCGGTGACACGGTGGTCGACGGCGGCAACTCCCGCTGGACGGACGACGAGAAGCACGCCGCCGAACTCGGCATCAAGGGCATCGGCTTCGTCGACGCGGGCGTCTCGGGCGGCGTGTGGGGTCTGCAGAACGGCTACGCGCTCATGGTCGGCGGCGAGAAGGAGAACGTGGACCGGCTGCGGCCGATCTTCGAGGCGCTCAAGCCGGAGGGCCCGTACGGCTATGTCCACGCGGGCCGGGTCGGCGCCGGGCACTTCTCGAAGATGGTCCACAACGGCATCGAGTACGCCATGATGCAGGCCTACGCCGAGGGCTGGGAGCTGCTGGAGAAGGTCCACTCGGTGGAGAACGTCCGCGAGGTCTTCCGCTCCTGGCAGGAGGGCACCGTCATCCGCTCCTGGCTGCTCGACCTCGCGGTCAACGCCCTGGACGAGGACGAGCACCTGGAGAAGCTGCGCGGCTACGCGGAGGACTCCGGTGAGGGCCGCTGGACCGTCGAGGCGGCCATCGACAACGCGGTCCCGCTGCCCGCGATCACCGCGTCCCTGTTCGCCCGGTTCGCCTCGCGGCAGGACGACTCCCCGCAGATGAAGATGATCGCGGCGCTGCGCAACCAGTTCGGCGGGCACGCCGTGGAGAAGAAGGACTGAGCACCGTGGGTGACCTTCTGCTGGTCCGCCACGGCGAGACGGAGTGGAGCCTGTCGGGACAGCACACCAGCTTCACCGACCTGCCCCTGACCACGCACGGCGAGGAACAGGCCAAGTCCCTCGCCCCGCTGCTCACCGGACGGACCTACGCCCTCGCCCTGACCAGCCCGCTGGGACGCGCGATACGCACCGCCGAACTGGCGGGCCTGGCCGGGGCCGTGCCCGACGCCGACCTGCACGAGTGGGACTACGGCGGCTACGAGGGCATCACCACCGCCGAGATCCACCGGACCCGGCCCAGCTGGAACCTGTGGACCGACGGGGTGCCGCCCGGCCCCGAGGGGCACCCGGGCGAGTCGCCGGAGCAGGCCGGGGCACGCGCCGACCGGGTCCTCGCCCGCGTGGACGCGGCCCTGGCCGAGGGGGACGTCGTCCTCGTCGCCCACGCCCACTTCCTGCGGGTGCTCACCGCCCGCCGGCTGGGCCTGCCGCCCGCCGAGGGCAAGCTGTTCCAGCTCGCCACCGGCACGGTCAGCCGGCTGTCCACGGAGCACGGGCGGCCCGTGATCGCCGAGTGGAACAGGCGCCCGTAACCGCGCTTGCCCCGCGGCAACACCCCTGCCCCGCGGCCCGGTTCACCCCGTGTGAGCCGGGCCGCAGCGGTACACCAGCCGGGTCGTCCGGCCGTCGGGGTCGTAGGCGGCGGGCGGGACGCGCGTGCAGTGGGCGGCGGTCCAGCGCAGCAGCTGCCCGGCCGGGGTGTGGGCCCGTCGCGAGTGGGGCTTCAGATCGGCGCGCGCCATGACGACGTAGTGCAGCCGCCCGGAGTCGATCAGCTGCCGGAAGGCCTGGGGGGTGGGGTACGGGACCTGGCCGGTGTAGCCGCCCATCGGCAGGACGGGGGCGTTCGCGGCGATGATGTAGGGCGCGGCGGCCTGCCAGCTGGGGACGGCCGCCAGATAGCGGGCGCCGTCCCGGTGCGCGGTCAGATACGCGAGCAGTCGCCGGTGTTCGGAGCCGAGCCGGGACAGGGCGGTGCGGTTGCGCACGCTGGTCGGGCCGACGCGGCCGAAGCCGCCGGGCTCGTTGTAGCGCGGGGAGAGCGCCGAGGCGGACCACACGGCGGGGATCAGCAGCACGGCGGCCAGGCCGATGGCGAGAGCGGCGCGGTGGCGCGCGGCGAACAGGCACAGGGCGAGCAGGCCGAGAACGACGGCGGCGGGCGCCGTCCAGGCGAAGAAGTGCGGGTACCACAGGGCCAGGGCCGCGCACCAGGCGACGTCGACGGCCAGGACCGCGGGCAGCGCCCAGGTCCGCCGGGCGCCCTGGACGACCCCGGCGGCGGCGAGCGCGGACAGGGCCACCGCGACGACGCCCAGGTAGTAGGTGTGGCCGGTCACGCTGCCGAAGCTGAACGCCGCGAAGAACGTCGCCAGCCACACCCCCCACAGCAGGTGCCCGGCGAGCAGCCGGTCGGTGCGCGGCGCCCGGCGCCGGTACAGCGCCAGCAGACCGGCCGCCAGGCCGAACGCCGCCAGCGGATACAGCCAGCCCGTCTGGGTGGCGAGGCCCGGGCTGAACATCTTCCCGGCGCCGTCACCCATGCCGGCCGCCAGCGGCCCGCTCGGGTGGGCCGAGGAGTCGGCCACGATGCTGCCGCTGCCGGCCGCGTCGACGCCGACGGCGTGAAAGCGGGTCAGGAAGTTGTAGCCGACGACCATCGCGTACGGCGAGTCGTTGCTGGTGCCGTCGATGTACGGGCGGCTCCCGGCCGGGGCGAGGGCCGCCACCAGCATCCACGACGCCGACACGACCACGGTCACCGCGCCGGCCAGGGCGACGTGGCCGATCCGGCGCCGCAGCGCGGCGGGGGCGGTGGCGAGGTAGGTCACGGCCAGCGCGGGCAGCACCGCCCACGCCTCCAGCATCTTGCACTGGAAGGCCACGCCCACCCAGGCGCCCGCGAGCAGCAGCGGGCGCAGACGGGCCCGTTCGGCGGCCCGCCAGGTGGCCTCGGCGGCCAGCAGCAGGAGCAGCACGAACGGCGCGTCCTCGGTGATCGAACGGCCGAGGCCCACCGTGACCGGCGTGAGGGTGAAGAAGGCGGCGGCCAGCAGTCCGGCCCGGACTCCGGCCCAGCGGCGCACGAGCAGGTGCAGCAGCACGACGCAGCCGGCCATCTCCAGCGCCTGCGGCAGCACCAGCGCCCACGGGTGGAAACCGAAGACCAGCGCCGACAGCGCCTGCGGCCACAGGAAGCCGGGCAGCTTGTCCAGGGTGATGGAGTTCGCCGGGTCGAAGGAGCCGTAGAAGAAGGCGCTCGGGCTGTCGGTCATGCTGCGCACGGCCGCCGCGTAGAACGCGTGGTACGTGCTGTGGTCGAGGCCCCACAGGCACAGCACGGCGGCGAGCGCGGCGAGACCGGCGAGCACCGGGCGCTCGTAGCTGTCGGCGGGGTTACGGGGCGCTCGGGCACGGGCCGCGTGCGTGCGGGCCCCTGAGGTGCGGGCGGGGGACGGTGGCACGGACGGTGGTGCGGGCGACGGCGCGCCGAGGCTCAGGTGCGGCTCGTGGGCAGGACTCGGCATGGACGGACTTCCAGACATCACGGGGATCTCACGTCCGCGACGCAGGGCGCACCCGGACCGTGGTGAGTATCGGCCGCCGCGCGAGTGCCCGGCCACTGCCGCGGCCACGTCTCACCGAGGTCTCACCGGCACCACACCGTCCCCTTCACCAGGGACTTCACCGGCTTGGACCCCGGCGGCGGGGCTCCTCCTACAATCACGGGCACGCGTGCGGGCGCTCCGGCCCGCACACTTCTTCCGGCCGAAGGAACCCGATGACCAGCGTCGACGAACCGGTACGTCCCGGCGGACGGGTGCGCGACGCCGCCCGCACGAAGGCCGAGATCCTCGACGTGGCGACCCAGGAGTTCGCGCGGGCCGGCTACGACGGGGCCCGGGTCGACGAGATCGCGGCCCTCACCCGCACCACGAAGCGGATGATCTACTACTACTTCGGCGGCAAGGAACAGCTGTTCACCGCGGTGCTGGAGCGGGCGTACGGGGTGATCCGCGAGGCCGAGCAGCAGCTGGACCTCGACCATCTGGACCCGGTCGCGGCGATCCGGCGGCTGGCCGAGCTGACCTTCGACCACCACGAACGGCACCCGGACTTCATCCGCCTGGTCAGCATCGAGAACATCCACGGAGCCGTGCACATCACGGCCTCCGGGAAGCTGGGGAAGATCGGCTCCCCGACACTGGAGGTGATCCGCCGCATTCTGGCCGCCGGGCAGGAGTCCGGGCTGTTCAGGGCGGACGTGGACGCGGTCGACCTGCAGGCGATGATCAGCTCGTTCTGCTTCTTCCGGGTCACGGGCCGGCACACCTTCGGCGCCCTGTTCGGCCGGGACCTGCTGCACCCGGCACAGCGCGGGCGCTACCGGGCCATGCTCGGCGACATGGTGATCGCCTACCTCACGGCTGAGCGCGCCACGGACTGACGTCAGCTCGCGGTGTCCACGGCGGCGTCCAGGAGCGGCCCGAGTTCACGGACCACGGTGTTCAGGGGCCGTACGTCGCGTTCGGCTCGGGCCATCACGATCGCGCCCTCCAGGGTGCTGATCATCAGCGTGGCGAGGGAGCCGGCGCGGGCGGCCGGTACGCCCATGCCGGTGAGGGCCTCGGCGAGCGGGCCGAGCCAGGCGGCGAAGGCGGAGGCGGCGGCCTCGCGGGTGGAGGCGCCTGCGTTCGCGCAGTCCACGGTCGCGGCGGCGACGGGGCAGCCCCCGGCGAACCCCTCCATCTCGTACTCGTCGCTCCACTGGGCGGCCATGGCGGCGAACAGGCCGCTCGGGGACGGCTCCTCCAGTCCCGCCAGGAATCGCGCGATCCGCCGTCCCGCGTACCGACCCGCCCACTCCACGGCCTCGTTGACCAGCTGTTCCTTGCCACCCGGGAAGTAGTGCTGGAGGGAGCCGCGCGGGGCGTCGGCATGGGCGGCGACGTCGCGCATGCCGGTCGCGGTGACTCCGTCGCGCCGGATGAGCTGGGCCGCGCTGAAGACCATCCGCTCGCGCGGTCCGTGCCGCGGCTGTGCCATGGCCGACCTCCGATCCTTGCCCGCCCCACTCTATGACCGGCGTCATAACGCCCGCTACTATGACCGCTGTCATAGTCGGTCCGTCGGGTGAAGGGCGGCCCCCGTGAACGTCGACAATGCCGGAGACATCGGAAACGTCGGTTTCATCGGTCTCGGAGTGATGGGTCAGCCGATGGCGCTGCGGCTGGCCGCCGCCGGCACACCGCTCGTGGTGTGGAACCGGACCCCGCAGCGCGCGGAGCCGTTGCGTGCGGCCGGCGCGGCGGTGGCGGCGGACGCCGACGAGGTGTTCGCGCGGGCCGGCACGGTGCTGCTGATGCTCGCCGACGAGGCGGCGGTCGACGCCGTCCTCGGCCGTGGCACCCCGGCGCCGGCCGGTCGGCTCGCCGGGCGTGTCGTCGTCCATATGGGCACCACTTCGCCGGAGTACTCCCGCGCGCTGGAGGCCGACGTCCGCGCGGCGGGCGGGAGGTACGTCGAGGCGCCCGTCTCCGGGTCGCGGGTTCCGGCGGAACAGGGGCGGCTGGTGGCATTGCTCGCGGGCGAAGACGCCGCCGTGGCCGCCGTACGGCCGCTGCTCGCACCGCTGTGCCGGAAGACGTTCGGGTGCGGGCCCGCGCCGAACGCCCTGCTGATGAAGCTGGCCGTCAACCTGTTCCTGATCACCCAGGTGACCGGGCTGACCGAGGCGTTCCACTTCGCCGAGCGGCAGGGCCTGGACCCGCGGCTGTTCCTGGACGTGCTGGACGCGGGCCCCATGGCCAGCGACGTCTCGCGGATGAAGGCGCCCAAGCTGCGGGACGGGGACTACGGGGTGCAGGCCGCCGCCCTCGACGTCCTGAAGAACAACCGGCTCATCGCCGAGGCCGCCCGCGAGGCCCGTCTCGCCTCGCCGCTCCTCGACGTCTGCCACGCCCTGTTCGAGGAGACCGTGGCGCAGGGGCACGGCGGCGAGGACATGGTCGCCGTGCTCCGCGCGATCGAGACGCGGACCGCCGGGGCGCCGTAGCTCAGCTCCGGGGCACCCCGTAGGCCCGCTCGACGTGCAGGCGCAGCACCAGCCGGCGGTCGCGGACCATGGCGGCCCGGTAGTCGTCCCAGTCCGGGTGCTCACCGACGATGTCCCGGTACAGCCGGACCAGTTCCTCCACGGTGTCGTCGTACGGGTCCTGGGCGACCGCAGACAGCTCGGCCGTCCCCTCCGCGACGGTGTACGCCCAGCGGTCGGCGCTGGTCACGTGGTACGAGGCCCGGGGGTCGCGGCGCAGGTTGCGGGTCTTGGCGCGGTCGTCCGTGACGGAGACGCGGATGATCCGCTCGTCGGGGTAGTAGGCGTGGCCGACATTGGACAACTGGGGGCGGCCGTCACGCTTCAGGGTGACCAGCACACCGCCGTGACCTTCGGAGAGCAACTTCAGCAGGATGTCCTGCGTCGGGTCCTGACTCATACTCGGGTCAACTCGCGGGGGCGGGCCGCGCATTCCCGCAGGCGGCAGCCGATGGACTGTATGCAGTGGGCGAGCGACAGGCGACCGGCGATCGCATACAGGACGCGAAATACGGCATACGACATACGGCGTCCCCGCGTGCGGCGTCGCGTCGATCACACACACCGTGATGAACCGTCGACTCCCGGTGTGCCTGGGGCACGATGAGCGCCGGGTCGTCCCGGCCGAGCCTGCCGGACCGCACCCGTACGACGAGACCGGAGGAGAGCGATGGCACGGCTGAGGCAGGAAGTCGACCCGGGCGAGGCCGGGCTGGACGCGCAGGCGCTGGACCGCCTCGACCAGCACTTCGCCCGGTACGTCGACGAGGGCCGGCTGCCCGGCTACCTGGTGGCTGTGACCCGGGGCGGCAAGGTCGCCCATCTCACCACGTACGGGCAGCGCGATGTCGCCGCGGGTCTGCCGGTGGCGGCGGACACGCTGTGGCGGATCTACTCCATGACCAAGCCGGTCACCGCCGTCGCGGTGCTGCTGCTGGTGGAGCAGGGCGCGCTGTCTCTGGACGACCCGGTCGGCCGGTACCTGCCCGCCTTCGCCAACCCACGTGTGTACGAGGGTGGTTCGGGAGCCGAGGTACGCACCCGCGCGGCGGACGGTCCGATCCTGGTCCGGCATCTGCTCACCCACACCGTGGGGTTGACCTTCGCGTTCTACCATCACCACCCCGTCGACGCCCTGTACCGGGAGGCGGGCCTGGAGTACTCGGTACGGCCGGGGGCCGATCTCGCCGAGACGACCGACGCGTACGCGAGCCTGCCGCTGCAGTTCGAGCCGGGCACGCAGTGGAACTACTCGGTCGCCTCCAATGTGCTGGGCCGGCTCGTCGAGGTGGTGTCCGGGGTGCCGCTGGACACGTTCTTCGCCGAGCGGATCTTCCGTCCGCTCGGCATGAACGACACCGGCTTCCACATCCTCCCCGAACAGGCCGGGCGGCTGGCCGAGTTGTACCGGGAGACCGACGACGGCGGGATCGAGCCGGTGGCCGGGCTGCCGGTGCACCGCAGGCCGCGGTTCCTGTCCGGCAGCGGCGGGCTGGTCTCCACGGCGTACGACTTCCACCGGTTCATGGAAATGCTGCGCCGGGGCGGCGAGTTGGACGGCACCCGGCTGCTGTCGCCGGGCACGGTCGCCCTGATGACCCGCAACCAGCTGCCCGGCGGCGCGATCCTGCCCTCCTTCGGCGCCCCGGTCCACCGCGAACCGGCCTACGGAGGCCTCGGCTTCGGCTTCAACGTCTCCGTGGTGGTCGACCCGGCCCGCACCCTCGCCCCGTCCGGCCTGGGCACCTACGGGTGGACCGGAGCCGCCACCACCGCCTTCTGGATCAACCCGAGCCACGGTGTGACCGTCCAGTTCATGACCCAGGTACGGCCGAAGAAGCTGAAGGTCTTCCCGGAGCTGCGGCGGCTGGTGCACGAGGCGCTGACGGAGTGAAGGCCGGCCACGGCCCGAAGGTCCACTCGGCTGCCTCCTTCACTCCTCATGAACCACGAGCCGCTCAGGAGCCATGAGCCACGGCGTCCAGATGGGGCAGATGGTGGTCGAGGCGCTCCCGCTTGGTCCGAAGATAGGTGATGTTGCTCTCGCACGGCTCGATCAGCAGCGGCACCTGTTCGGCCACCTGGATGCCGTGCCGGACCAGCGCCTCCCGTTTGCGGGGGTTGTTGGACATCAGCCGTACCGAGCGCACCCCGAGGTCGTGCAGGATCTCGGCGGCGACGCCGTAGTCGCGGGCGTCGACGGGCAGGCCGAGCGCGAGGTTCGCCTCCACCGTGTCCAGGCCCTCCGCCTGCAGGGCCATCGCACGCAGCTTGGCGAGCAGCCCGATGCCGCGGCCCTCGTGGCCCCTCAAGTAGACGACGATGCCGCTGCCTTCGGCGACGACCGCACGCAGGGCGGACGCCAGCTGGTCGCCGCACTCGCAGTGCCGGGAGCCGAACGCGTCCCCGGTCAGGCACTCCGAGTGCAGCCGGGTCAGCACGTTCTCGGTGCCGATGTCCCCGTGGACGAGGGCCACTTGCTCGTCACCGCGGTCGTGGTCCAGGTAGCCGATCGCCTGGAATTTCCCGTACACGGTGGGCAGCGGCGCATTCACGACGCGTTCCGCGCCCGATCGCCGTGGGGTCTTCTTGCGGAGTGCGACGCTGTTTTCTGTCATGATCTGATTCCTAAAACAGAGACGAAAGGCCGGAAAGTGATGAGTGGTTCGGGCTCGCGGACGACCGCCTTCGGAGTAATCCCGGCGGACACGACGGAGGACGTACGGGCGCGTGGAGCGGCAGCGGCCGGTTCACCTCAGGTCGCCGTCCTTCCCGTAGGGAGCTTCGAACAGCACGGTCCCTTCCTGCCGTTGGCGACCGACACGCTCGTCGCGTGTGCCGTGGCGCGGGAGCTCGCCGCCGCGTACCCGGTGCACCTCCT
Organism: Streptomyces sp. NPDC002671; assembly: GCF_053592475.1. NCBI lineage: Bacteria > Bacillati > Actinomycetota > Actinomycetes > Kitasatosporales > Streptomycetaceae > Streptomyces > Streptomyces sp. NPDC002671. The sequence goes on along the minus strand of NZ_JBSFVU010000021.1, from coordinate 36,157 downwards.
CCCTCCGGTGACGGTCTCCTGCTCGCACGAGCACGCGGCCTGGCCGGGGACCGTCAGCATCTCCGCCGTGACCCTCCACGCGGTGGTCGGTGACATCGCGGCCTCGCTGCGCCGCTCCGGCGTCGACGCGCTCGTCGTGGTCAACGGGCACGGCGGCAACTACGTCCTGGGCAACGTCGTCCAGGAGGCCTCCGCGCGCGGGGAGCGGATGGCGCTGTTCCCGGCGGCCGAGGACTGGGAGGCCGCCGTTCGCCGGGCCGGGGTGGTCACTTCGCTGCTCTCCGACATGCACGCGGGGGAAATCGAGACCTCGATTCTGCTGCACGCTCATCCCGAATTCGTCCGCTCTGGTTACGAGTCCGCGGATTTCACCGCCGACGACCGCCGTCATCTGCTCACCCTGGGAATGTCCGCCTATACCGAATCGGGTGTCATCGGCCGGCCTTCCCTCGGCTCGGCGGAAAAGGGCAGGGAACTGCTGGCGAGCCTGGTGGAATCCTTCGGAGCGTACGCCCGGCTGCTCACCTCGGGCGACGGCCCGGAGCGGGCCGGAGGGCCGGCGCAGGGGTGATCAGGGGTGCGGGCAAGGGGGTCGGCGCGCAGCCCGGCCCCCCAGCGGGCGACGAGAACGACCGCGCCGGGCAGGCTCGCCACGAAGCTGAGCACCCCGTACACCACGGCGACCGCGACCCCGTTGCCCGCGCCGAGCCCCGCCGCGCCGAACGCCCAGGCGGTGACTCCCTCGCGGGGGCCGAAACCGCCCACGTTCAGCGGCAGTCCCATGGCGAGCAGGGCGAGGACCGCGAGCGGCAGCAGTACGGCGACGGAGGCGGCGGATCCGGCGACCCGGGCCGCGACCACGAACATGGCGAGGTGCCCGGCCAGTACGACGACGGAGGACAGCCAGATGCCCGGCCCGCCCCGGCGGGACAGCAGACCCCGGCGGGCATCACCGAAGGCCGAGCGCAGGGCCCCGCCCCCTGAGGAGGACGCCCGGTTCATACGGACGGCGACGACGACGGCGAGCGCGCCCGCCGCGCCGAGCGCCACCAGTGGGGCGGCATCGCGCACGGTGTCCCGGACCGGGGACGGCAGTACGAGCAGCAGCACGGCCCCGCACACGGCCAGCGCGATCTGCCCGGCGACCCGCTCCAGGACGACTGCGTTCACGCCGCGCCGCATGTCACCGGCGCTCCGACCGTGCCGTACCGCACGGTGCACGTCGCCGACCACCCCTCCGGGCAGGGCCGCGTTCAGGAACAGCGCCCGGTAGTAGTCCGCGACGGCGGGCCCGAGCGGCAGCCGGATCCCCAGCTCCCGGGCCACCAACTGCCAACGCCACGCGCTGCACACGGTGGTGACCCCGCCGATGCCCGACGCCACGAGCAGCGTTGCGAGGTCGATCCGCCGCAGCCCGTCCAGGAGGACACCGGTACCCAGCCGCCACAGGACCAAGGCGAGGATCACAACACCGGCGACGGTCCCGAAGTGGGAACGCAGGGCCGAGAGTTGTGCGCGGGCGGAGGGCCGCGGGGATGCCGGAACGGCATCGCGCAACGGCTGCTTCGGCAGGGGCCCGGCCTGTGCCGCTCGCGTGCTCATGACGCGCCGTCCGCCGGCCGGGCCAGCGCCAGCAGGTCGCTGTGGTGGACCACCACCCGCAACTCCCCCGCCTCGCAGGCGGCCAGCCGCTCCCGCAGGTAGCGCTCGGCGGGCTCGGCCAGTGCGGGCCGCTGTTCGACGGCCGCGCCCACCCAGCCGCGCAGCCACTGCGCGGTCAGCGCGGACTGCTCGGGACCGAGCCGCCAGGGGCTCGGGTGCACCCGTACCGTCGCCCCGCGCTCGGCGAACGCCTCCCCCGCCACCGCCACCGCGTCCGGGCCGAGCATTCCGGTGCGCCGTTGGTGGGCGTTGAACGCCTCGGCGATCTCGGCGTCCAGCGGGTCGGACGGGGTGAGTTCGACGCGGCCCGCGACGGACAGGGTGAGCAAGGCGGGGCAGCCGGCCCCGGCGCAGGCGTCGGCGAGGGTGACGACCTCCTCGCGGGTGAGTACGTCGAGCAGCGCGGAGGCGGTCACCAGGGAAGCCCCGGTCAGCGCCTGCGCGGTCAGCCGGCCGAGGTCACCGCGGCGCGTCTCGACCGTGACCCGGGCGCCGTCGGCGGCGGACCGGGGGGACCCGGCTGCGGCGAAGTGCAGCAGGTAGGGGTCACGGTCGTGCAGGATCCAGTGCTGGGCGCCGTCCAGACGGGGAGCCAGCCAGCGGCCCATCGAGCCGGTGCCGCAGCCCAGGTCGTGCACGACCAGACCGCCGGCCCGGCCCGCCGGTCCGGCCGGCCCCCTGCGCAGCGGGTCGAGCAGCTCGTGCGCCCGCGCCGCCGCGTCGGCCGGCTCCCGCAGCCGCAGCCACTCGGGCGCGTACCGCGGCGGCTCCTCGGGGCCACGGCCGCCGTCGCGCAGGCGTACGGTGGCCCGCTCACCGGGCGGGGCGACGGGGCCGGCACCGGCGATGACCGGGGAGGCGTGCTCGCCTGGTCCGCCACGGGCAGCCGTACCATGTCCGCCGCCGTCCATATCCTGCCTCTCCACCTGCATCTCCGCCTGCATCTCCGCCTGCATCTCCGCCTGCATCTCCGTCCCGCCGCTCATGCCGCCCTCCCCGCCGTGCCGGAGAGCCGTTGCAGGACCGCGGCCAGGCTGCGGGCGGTCGTCGCCCAGCCGTCGAGGGCCGAACGGCGGCTCCGCGCGGCGGACTTCAGGCGGCGCCGTACGCCGGTCTCGCCGAACCAGTCGCGCAGCTCCGCGGCGAGCGCGGCGGGGTCCTGCGGCGGGACCAGGATGCCGGGCACGCCGCCGTCGGGGGCGCGGCCGAGCGCTTCCGGCAGGCCGCCGACGTCGGTCGCGAGGACGGGGATGCCGCGGGCGAGGGCCTCGGTGACCGCCATGCCGTACGTCTCGGCACTGGAGGCGAGGACCGTCAGGTCGGCGGCGGCGTAGGCGGCGTCGAGGGCGGCGCCGGAGCGCGGCCCGGTCAGGTGCAGCCGGTCCGTCAGCCCGTGCTCGGCGATCAGGGCGCGCACCCGCGCGACGTACGCGGGATCGTGGGCGAGTCCGCCGACGCACTCGCAGGTCCAGGGCAGGTCCCGTACCGCGGCGAGGGCCTCGACCAGTCGGTGCTGGCCCTTGCGCGGGGTCACGGATGCCACGCACAGCAGGCGGGAGACGCCGTCGGTACCGGGCGCGAGGGGGGCGATGTCGGCGCCGGGGGCGGCGACGTGCACCCGTTCGGGGGCGAGTCCGTGGTGGGAGACCAGGCGGCGGACGGCCCACTCGCTGGTGGCGATCACCGCGGGCACCGCCCGCAGCACGTCCCGCTCGCGGGCGTCGAGGCGGGCGGCCAGGGCCGGGCCGAGACCGGTCTCATCGCCGAGGGGCAGGTGCACCAGCACCGCGAGCCGCAGCCGCCCGGCCTCGGGGACGACAATCTCCGGGACCGCGCAGGCGACCAGGCCGTCGAGCAGGACGACGGAGTCGTCCGGCAGGCCCGCCAGGGTGCGGGCGAGGCCCTCGCGGTCGGCCCGGGCGGGGCGCGGCCAGTCGCCGGGCGCGGTGTGCCGCTCGGCCCGCCAGCCGAAGCCGGGCAGGTCGAGGCAGACCCGGCGGTCGTAGGCGTTGCCGCCGCTGGGCGCGGCCGGGTCGTCGACGCCGCCCGGCATGACGAAGTGCACGGTGCGCAGGCACATGGGGACGCTTCTGACGGCCAGGCCGGCCGACTCGGTCAGGGCGGTCACGTCGCCGAGGTCGCTCACGTCGGTCACAGGCCACGCTCATAACTCGCCCAGGCGATGTGCGACTCGTGCAGGGTGACGGTGATGCCCGCGAGGCCCTTGGCACCTTCGCCGAGGGCGCCCTTGTGGACGCGTTCGGCGAGCCTGTCGGCGATGACCTTGGCGAGGTACTCGGTGGAGGTGTTGATCCCCGCGAATTCGGGCTCGTCGTCGAGGTTGCGGTAGTTCATCTCGCCGACGACGGTGCCCAGTTCCCGGGTGGCCAGGCCGATGTCGACGACGATGTTGTCCTCGTCCAGCTGTTCGCGGCGGAACGTGGCGTCCACGAGGAACGTGGCGCCGTGCAGGCGCTGTGCGGGCCCGAACACCTCGCCGCGGAAGCTGTGGGCGATCATGAGGTGATCGCGGACGGTGATGCTGAACAACGGACGGCCCTCCAGGTGCGCGGCGTCTGGTGCCCCCGCGGTTGCTGAACCGGTTCCTGACGGGGGCTGACGAGTAGTACGGCTCTTCGCTTCCCCGTGTTCAGCCCTCTCTCACTCCTTTCCCGACTCGGTCCGTGCCCTTTTTCTCAGGTCAGGGCCGCATCGCCGTACTTGATGCGGTGGCACAGGGCCGGGATCTCACCGGACGCGAGCTTCGGCATGACCTCGGGGAGTTCCTCGAAGGCGCTCTCCCCGGTGACGAGCGCGTCCAGCGCCGGATCGGCGAGCAGGTCGAGTGCGAGGGCCATCCGGTCGGCGTAGGTGCGGCCGGGGCGGGCGGCCGGGGAGACGGTGCCGACCTGGCTGGCGCGCACGGTGAGCCGGCGGGAGTGGAAGGCCTCGCCGAGCGGCAGGGCGACGCGCCGGTCGCCATACCAGCTCAGTTCCACGACCGTGCCCTCGGCGGCGAGGAGTTCGAGGGAGCGGGCCAGGCCCGCTTCGGTGGCGCTGGCGTGGACGACGAGGTCGCAGCCGCCGAGGGCGTTTGCGGGAGTGGCGAAGTCGACGCCGAGCGCTGCGGCGGTCCGCGCGCGGGCCGGGTCGGCGTCGACGAGCTGCAGTCGTACGCCCGGGAAGCGGGCGAGCAGCGCGGCCACCGAGCAGCCGACCATGCCGCCGCCGATCACCGCGATCCGGTCTCCTGCCAGCGGCGCGGCGTCCCACAGGGCGTTGACGGCGGTCTCCACGGTACCGGCGAGCACGGCCCGCCCGGCGGGCACCCGTTCCGGCACGACGGTCACCGCGCTCACCGGAACGACGTAACGGCTCTGATGCGGATACAGGCAGAAGACCGTACGGCCGATCAGCGCATCCGGCCCCTCCTCGACGACCCCGACGTTCAGGTAGCCGTACTTCACGGGACCGGGGAAGTCGCCCTCCTGGAAAGGTGCCCGCATCAGGGTGTGCTGGGACTGCGGAACCCCGCCGCGGAACACCAGTGTCTCCGTGCCCCGGCTGATCCCGGAGTACAGGGCGCGCACCAGCACCTCCCCGTCGGCGGGCTCCGGCAGGGTGAGGTCACGCAGCTCGCCGTGGCCGGGCGAGCGGAGCCAGAACGCGCGAGCCGGGCGGTTCATCGGCATCCTCCTGAACGATGGGGTAGTTGTCCACGTACCGAGAAGTGCACAGGCCGCGCACAGTACGCGGCGTTGATCGACTCTGTCACTCGGCCGGAGGGTGAGCGGTGGCCCTGAACAACACGTACGACGCGAGGCCGGTCCAGCAGGAGACCGCGGTGGGAGCGGGCGTGCAGATCCTGCTGCTCGCCCTGCTGGGCGCGGCGATCGGCCTTGGGCCTGCGGGCTGGCTGACGGGCCTCGCGTTCGCGTTCGCCACCTGGGCGGTCCTCTCCCGCGCCCTGCGCCGCTCCCGGCCGCGCTCGTTCGGGCCCGCCAACCGGGTCACGCTCGGCCGGGCCACCCTGGTCGGCGGGGTGACGGCGCTGGTCGCGGACTCCTTCGCGAGCTCGCCGCCGGTCACCGTGCTGGTCGCCCTGACGACGGTGGCGCTGCTGCTGGACGGTGTCGACGGCAAGGTGGCCCGGCGCACCGGTACCTCCACCGCGCTCGGGGCCCGCTTCGACATGGAGGTGGACGCTTTCCTGATCCTGGTGCTGAGCGTGTACGTGTCGATGCGGCTGGGCCCGTGGGTGCTGCTGATCGGCGGTATGCGGTATGCATTCGTCGCGGCGGCCCGTGTCGCCCCCTGGCTGAACGCTCCGCTGCCGCCGTCCTTCGCCCGTAAGACGGTCGCCGCGATCCAGGGTGTCTGCCTCCTGGTGGCGGGCTCCGAACTGCTGCCGCCCATGGCCGACGTGGCGATCGTGGCGCTGGCCCTGGGCTCGCTGGTGTGGTCCTTCGGCCGGGACGTGCTGTGGCTGTCGCGCAGCTCCCGTGCGGGCGCGGACGAGGCGCCGGCGGAGCGGAGGCTGCTGGAGCAAGCGGCGCGCTGAGGACACACGAGGGCCCGGACCGGCTGCCGGTCCGGGCCCTCGGTCTGTCGTCCGTGGGCGGGGTTACGACCGCGCGGAGCGGCTGCGTACGACGGCGAAGGCCCCCGCCGCCAGACCCAGTACGCCGACCACGAGCCCGGCGATGCCCAGCCCGCGGGCCGTGGAGTCGCTGGTGTCGGCGGCCTTGGTGGTGCTGTTGCTCTGGGCGGGGGCCGGTGCGGCGGTCTCCGCGCCCGCCGTGAGCTTGAGCACCGGCGCCGGGTTCTCCGGCTCCTCCCCACCGTCCGGCGCCTCGATCCAGCGGGCGACCTTGCCGTCGGAGTAGGTCTGCAGCGTCTTGAACGTCAGCTGGTCGGTGTCGTCCGGCAGTTGCCCGAAGGCGACGTCGAAGTCCTCGTACTGTCCGGCGCCGATCTTCCCGCCCGTGAAGGTGATCTCGGAGACGGCCTCGGTGATGGTGCCGTCGTCGGTCTTGACCGGCGTCTTGAGCTTGGTGGTGGTCACCTTGGGGGTCCAGCCGTCCTGCGGGTGGACGAGGACGCCGAGGACCGGGTGGTCGGTGGGCAGGAAGACCTGCACCTTGGTGGTGGAGGCGCTGTCCTCTTCGCCCGGGACGCGGAAGGTGAGCACGCCGTCCGTGGCTCCCTTGGCGTAGCTCTCCGGGTGGACGGTGACGTGCGCGGAGGCGACGCCGGCCGCGGCGAGGACTCCGGCGGCGGTCAGGGCGGTGACGGTTGCGGCGCGGCGCAGCACCGTGCGGGTCGTGGACATGGGTGAGTGGATCTCCGTACGAGTGAAGGAAGTTGACAGGTCAGCTCGGGTACGGGATCGGGGCCGGGGGTCCGCGGCGGCTCACGGCGTGCCGCAGCCGGAGCATGCGCGCCGGCGGGGGGTCGGCGGGGACCTGTGGACCGCGGCCGGCGGGCGCGGGCAGTGGGGCGTCCCGCCACCAGGCGGCCAGGCCGGGTACGAGGGCGGCGGTGCGGCGCAGCAACGACCACAGCGCGGCCTCGCCCCGACGCAGCCACCAGGCGGCGGCGAGGGCGGCGAGGAGGTGGGCGGGCAGTGCGTGCAGGTGGGCGTCCGCGCCGGACGCCTCGGCCGTGCCGCCGCCGGGCGAGGTCGCCAAGCGCACCGTGGTGGCGGGGACGGCCGCGTCGAAGGCGAGGTGCAGGCCCGCCTGGACGGCGAGCATCGCCCCGCCGATGCCCGGCAGGGACCGCTCCCGCCCGCCCAGCGCCCAGCTGCACGCGAACACGGCGAGGAATCCGGCGCCGTCGGCCCACAGGGGCGGCAGCACGCCCATGCCCAGCCCGTGTCCGGCGACGGCCAGCAGCACGCACACCGCGGCGAACACCGCGGCACGCAGCCCCCGTACCGCCGCCGACGCACTCATCGTGGGGAATCTTCCCACGCCGCGGCACGCGCCACGACGGCCAGACCGGGCGGTTGCGCTCCGCCCGGCCGGCCGTCCCCCGTGGTGTTACGGGCATCCGGCCGTGCCGGTCAGCCCTTCTGCTCCACCCGCACCCAGTCGATCTCGGCCTGCGCGCCCTGGGCCGCGATCCTGTCGACGCTCGACTGCGGCAGGCCCCAGTAGGGGCTGGTGACGTGGTTCCAGCCGGCCGGGTAGGCGCCGCCGAGGGCGAGGTTCAGGATGACGTACTGGTCGTGGTCGAAGACCCACTTGCCCCGGGTGGACTCCAGCTTGTTGCGGGTCGTCTCCTGCACCAGGCGGTCGTCGACGTGGAAACGCATCGCCGTCGGGGTCCATTCGACGGCGTACGTGTGCCACTGGTCGGCGGTGCCGCCGTTCGGATAGGTCTGGCGGGCGCCGATGTTGCCGTCCGCCGCATAGCCGGGGCCGTGCAGCGAGGTGCTCGTCCAGTCCGGGTATCCGATGTTCTCCATGATGTCGGTCTCGCCGGACGCGGGCCAGGACACGGACGGGTCGTCCACGTTGCTGCCCAGCAGCCAGAAGGCGGGCCAGAAGCCGTCACCGACGGGCAGTTTCATCCGGGCGCTGACGCGGCCGTAGGTGAAGTCGAGGTGGGTGTGGGTGTCGATGCGGCCGGAGGTGAAGTCGTAGGTGCCGCCGCCCGCCCGGGTGCAGCCCTTGCAGTAGTTCGCCTTGAGGATCAGGCTGCCGCCCTGCGTGCGGACGGTGTCGGTGGAGTCGGTGTACGCCTGCGACTCGCCGTTGACCGATCCGAGCTCCGTACCGGTGCGCACCACCCGCCACTTGGACCGGTCGAGCGCGGCGCCGGTGAAGTCGTCGAAGAACGTCGTGCGGTAGGTGCCCGACTGGTCGGCGGGGAGCGCCGGATAGGCGGCAAGGTCGCTGCCGCCGGTGCCCCATACCTGGAACTCGTAGAGGGAGTAGCCGAATTGGGCGGTGGCGGGTGCCGGGTTGTAGAAGGAGCGGCGCTCCTTGCCGAGCATGCGGACGTAGCGGCCGGTCACGGGCGAGGGCAGTTTGACGGTGTCGTGCAGGCCGGCCGCGTCGGACGGGGAGGTGACGTCGGCGCGGCGGGCGGCGATCTCGGCCGGCGACGGTTCGTAGACCGTACGCCAGGTGCGGTTGTCGTCGGACACCTGTAGCTGATAGTCGACTGCGTACGCCGCCTCCCAGTACAGGTCCATACTGTCGATCGTCGACTGTGTACCGAGGTCCACCGACACCCACCGGTCCGTGTTCCAGTCGCTGGACCACCGGCTCGTGTCGCCCTTGAGGTCGGCCGGCCAGCCCCCGTCCGTGAGGAACGCCGGTGAGTGGCCCGCGTCCTGGTAGTAGTCGGAGTAGGCCGGGTGGTTCAGGGCGAGGTCGGTGCGGGACGTCGACGCGGGTGCGGGTTCGCCGCCGTAGACCTTGAAGCTCCACAGCGAGTAGCCGAAGGGCGTGCCCCGTTCGAGGCCGCGCAGGCGGACGTAGCGGCCGGTGACCTCCTGCGGGTAGGTGTGCGCGGTGACGGAACCGCCGGTGCCGGCGGTCTCGGTGTAGAAGGGGGTCCAGTCGGTGCCGTTGTCCGACACCTCCAGGACGTACCGCTTGCCGTAGGCGGCCTCCCAGTCGAGGCTGACCCGGTCGACGCGGATCCTGCTGCCCAGGTCGATGCGGATCCAGGCATCGTCGGCGAAGTTGCTGGACCAGCGGGTGGAGCCGTTGCCGTCGACGGCGAGGTTCGGGGTGAGGCCCGCGTTCTCGCTGCCGGAGGCGGTGACGGCAGCCGGGTTCACGGCGTAGGCGGCAGCCGCGCGGTCGGTGTCCCAGCTGACCGCGGCGGCGGAGGAAGCGGCGGCGACGGGGGCGGGGGCGGCCAGGGCCGGCCCGGAGGCGAGCAGGACCGCGGCGGCCATGACGGCTGCGGCGGTGAATGCGGTATGCGATGTGGGGAACATCGTATGCGGCATACGGAATGACATGAGCGGATCTCTCCTTGTGGGGTGGGAGGTGCTCCGGGGTGCTGCTCCTTGTGCTGCCTCCGGGCCGGCCCAGGCTCAGGCGGCCCGGCGGGTCTGGCCGCGGTGGACGCGGACGAGGTCCGCGTACCGGTGCCCGCTGCCCTTGATCGTGCGGACCTGGGTGCGGTAGTCGACGTGGACCAGGCCGAACCGCTTGGCGTAGCCGTACGCCCACTCGAAGTTGTCCAGCAGGGACCAGGCGAAGTACCCGGCGAGCGGGGCGCCCTTGCGGGCCGCCGCGGCGCAGGCGGCGAGGTGCGCCTCCAGGTAGTCCTGGCGCTCGGGGTCGTCGATGCTGCCGTCGGGGCGGACCCCGTCCGGGAAGGCGGAGCCGTTCTCGGTGACGTAGATCTTCCGTGCCCCGTACTCCTCGGTGAGCCTCAGCAGCAGCGTCTCGATGCCGCTCGCGTCGATCTCCCAGTCCATGCCGGTGCGCGAAACGCCCGGCCGGCGCACGGAACGCGCGCGCGGGGCGGGCCCCGCGGGGTCGTCGGCGACGTACGCGGGGAAGTAGTAGTTCAGGCCCAGCCAGTCCAGCGGTGCCGCGATGGCCTCCAAGTCACCGGCCTGTTCCGGGAGTTCGATGCCGTACACCTCGCGCATGTCGGCGGGGAAGCCGCGGCCGTGCACCGGGTCCAGCCACCAGCGGTTGACGTGCCCGTCGTGGCGGCGGGCGGCGGCCACGTCCTCGGGACGGCCGGTGGCGGGGTGCACGGTGGAGAGGTTGTTGACGATGCCGACCTGTGCGCCGGGGGCGGCGGCGCGGATCGCCTGCGTGGCCAGCCCGTGGCCGAGCAGCAGGTGGTAGGAGGCGCGCACGGCGGCGGTCAGGTCGGTCACGCCGGGGGCCATCGTGCCCTCCAGGTGGCCGATCCAGGCCGAGCAGGAGGGCTCGTTGAGCGTGGCGAAGTGGGTGACTCGGTCGCCCAGGCGGGCGGCGACGACCGAGGCGTATTCGGCGAACGCGAGGGCGGTCTCGCGCGCGGGCCAGCCGCCGCGGTCCTGGAGCACCTGCGGGAGGTCCCAGTGGTAGAGCGTGACGGACGGGGTGATGCCGGCCTCCAGCAGGGCGTCCACCAGCCGGTCGTAGAAGGCGAGACCCCCGGGGTTGACCGGGCCGTCGCCACCGGGCCGCACGCGCGGCCAGGCGACCGACAACCGGTAGGCGTTGACGCCCAGTTGGCGCATCAGGCCGATGTCCTCGCGCCAGCGGTGGTAGTGGTCGCAGGCGACGTCGCCGTTGTCGTCGTTCGCGATCTTGCCCGGGGTGTGCGAGAAGGTGTCCCAGATCGACGGCGACCTGCCGTCCTCGGCGACGGCCCCTTCGATCTGGTACGCCGCTGTGGCCGTGCCCCACAGGAAGTCGTGCGGGAAGGCGGCGAGGTCGATACGTTCGGACACAGAAGTCCCTTCGGGATCAGGGGTGTTGGTCGTCAGGGTCACTTGACGGCGCCCGCCGTGAGGCCTGCGACGAGGTAGCGCTGGAGGAGCAGGAATCCCGCGACCACGGGCACGCTGACGACCAGCGAGGCGGCCATGATCTGGTTCCAGTACACGTCGTTGAGCGTGGAGTAGCCCTGGAGGCCGACGGCGAGGGTGCGGGTGGTGTCGTTGGTCATGACGGAGGCGAAGAGCACTTCGCCCCAGGCGGTCATGAAGGCGTAGACGGCGACCGCGACGATGCCGGGGATCGCGGCCGGCACGACGATCCTGAGCAGCGCGCCGAGCGGCCCGCAGCCGTCCACCAGCGCCGCCTCGTCCAGGTCGCGCGGCACCGAGTCGAAGTACCCGATCAGCATCCAGATGGAGAACGGCAGGGAGAAGGTGAGGTACGTCAGGATGAGCCCGCCGCGGGAGCCGAACAGGGCGATACCGGTGGCGTTGCCGATGTTGACGTAGAGGAGGAACAGCGGGAGGAGGAAGAGGATGCCGGGGAACATCTGCGTCGACAGCACGGTCACCGTGAACACCCGCTTGCCGCGGAAGTCGTAGCGGCTGACCGCGTAGGCGGCGAACACCGCGATGACGACCGAGCACAGGGTCGCCGAGCCCGCCACGATCAGCGAGTTCACGAAGTACCTGGCGAGCGGGACCGTCGACCAGATGTCGATGTACGGGCGGATGGTCACGGTGCTGGGCAGCCAGCGGAACTTGCCGGTGACGTCGGCGAGGGGCTTCAGCGAGCTGGAGACCATCACGTACACCGGCACCAGCACGAACGCGGTGAGCAGCGTCAGGAAGATCCGCCGCGACCACAGGAACGAACGGGGCGGCGCCATGGGCGAGTTACGCATCAGATGCCCTCCGTCCGCGCGAGGTCAGCAGCAGATATCCGCCGGTCACGAGCAGCAGGAAGAGCAGCAGCAGGACGGACATGGCGGATCCGGTGCCGAAGTTCCAGGTGACGAAGGAGGCTTGGTAGATGTGCACCGAGATCAGGTCGGCGGCCTCGGGAGCGGCCTTGCCGAAGAGCACGTACGGCGTGTTGAAGTCGTTGAACGTCCACAGGAACAGCACCAGTACGAGCACCTGGTTGACCGGACGCAGTGACGGCAGGGTGATGCGGCGGATCTGCTGCCACATGCCGGCTCCGTCCAGGGCTGCTGCCTCGTACAACTCGCCGGGGATGTTCTGGAGTCCGGCCGTCACGATGAGGAAGGCGAACGGCCAGCCCTTCCACACCGACACGGTCAGCAGGGCGTAGAAGCTGTTGTCGCCGATGAGCCAGAACGACGGCTTGCCGGTGAGGTGCAGCTGGTCGTGCAGGACGTGGTTCACCAGGCCGTTGTCGTGCTGGAACATGAACACCCAGGTGATGACGGCCGCGTACACGGGCAGCGCGTACGGCACCAGGAACAGGGCGCGCAGCAGGCCGCGCCCGCGGAAGGTGTCCTGCATGCAGATCGCGGCGGCGGTGCCGATCAGCCAGCACAGGGCGACGGACAGCAGGGTGAAGCCGACGGTGACGAAGAAGGAGTGCAGCAGGGCTTCGCCGACGGGGGCGTCGAAGTCCACCGACACCTTGTAGTTGCCGAGACCGGACCAGGGGGCGGTGCCCCAGTCACGGATGTAGAACTGGGTGAGTTCCTTGAAGCTCATCACGATGCCGATCACCATCGGCACCAGGTGGACGAGGAGTTCGAGGAGCAGGGCGGGCAGGAGCAGCAGGTACGGGAGCGAGACGCGGCGCATCCGCCCGGTGCGGCGGCGGGGTTCGCGCGTCGCACCGGGGGAGGTCGTGCCTGCCGGCTCCTTGAGAGCGGTGGTGGTCATCGCGTTCAGGCCGCCGGCATCTGCTGCTGGGCCTTCTCCAGCTTCGCCTTGACGGAGTCGGCGGTGACCGCGCGTCCGGCGGCGGCGTCGGCGAACAGCTCCTTCACGGCCGTACCGACCGTCGTCTCGAACTGCGACTCGGCGGGCACCTGGGGCAGGGCGGCGGCGCTGGTGGCGAGGGTGCTCTTCAGTACGGCGCTGGCCGGGGAGTTGAACGCCGGATCACCTTGGGCGGCCTTGACCGGCGGGATGGTGGAGTAGGCCTTGTTGAGGACGGTCTGCTCGGCGTCGCCGGTCATGAACTTCACGAACTTCGTCGCGCCGTCGAGGTTGTGGCTGTTCTTGAAGACGGCGATGTTGATGCCGGCGACCATCGAGTTGACCTGGGTGCCGGTGCCGGGGGTGCCGGACTGCACGGGCACGGGGGCGATGCCGTAGGCGTCCTGGTTCATGCCCTGGGACTTGAGGTTGGCGGAGGCGGACTGCCACAGCAGCATGGCCTGCTTGCCCTTGGCGAAGTCGCTGACCGACTGGTTCTGCGCGTACTCGGCGTCACCGGCCGGGATGGCCTTGTCCGTGGCCATCAGGTCGACGTACTGCTTGACCGCGTCGACGACCTTCGGGTTGGTGAAGTCGGGCTTGCCGTCGGCGGTGAAGAAGTCGGCGCCGTGCTGCTTGGCGAAGACGAAGACATGGTGGATGTTCTCCGACACGTTGGCGCCCTCGGCGCCGAGCACCGACGCGCCCTTCGCCCTGATCTTCTTTCCGTCGGCGACCAACTCGTCCCAGGTGGCGGGGGGTTGGCTGATGCCTGCGTCGGCGAAGAGCTTCTTGTTGTAGTAGAGCGCGTACGCCATCGAGTACAGCGGCACCGCCGCCGGGTCCTTGCCCTGAGCGCCCGTCGAGCCGAGCGCGGAGTCCACGAAGCGGTCCTTGCCGCCTATCTTCGCGAAGTTCTTCGCGTCCCACGGCAGCAGCGCGCCGGTCGCCTGCAGGGAGGCGCTCCAGGTGTTGCCGATGTTCAGCACGTCCGGGCCCTGGCCGGAGGTGGTCGCCGTGAGGATCCGGTTGAGCAGGTCGGACCAGGGCACGACCTCCAGCTTCACCTTGATGCCGGTCTGCTTCTCGAACTTGTCGAGTTCGGGCTGCAGGACCTGCTTGTCGACCGCGATGCTGGCGCCCTGGTTGGAGGCCCAGTAAGTCAGCGTTTTCGGCGAGTCGTTGGATCCGCCGCCGCTGGACGAACCTCCTCCGCAGGCCGTGGCCGCGAGGGCGAGAGACATGACGACGGCGCCTGTGGCCGCGGCTCGGATGCTGCGCATGGCTCCTGGTGTCCCTTTCCGGGAGTCGAGAACCCCGGGGGGCTGCTGCGTGGAGACCGGCACCCCGTTCACCACCCGAAGGTTCTCATCACTTAATTTAGGACGTGAGTTAAACCTCAAGAGAATCGCTCGTCAAGGGATCCGGCAGCGGCCGTGGGCCCAGAAGGCCGGAAAACCGCGCGAAACAGGGAGGCCAGATGGCAGAGCTGAGCGGCCGTACGGTACGTGACCTGCGGCGGGAGAGCCGCAGCGCCGTTCTGCAACGGTTGTATTTCGACGGGCCGATGAGCCGTCTCGCCCTCGGCCCGGCCACGGGGCTGAGTTCGGGCTCCGTCAGCACCGTCGTGGCCGAACTGCTCGCCGACGGCCTCGTGGAAGAGGCGGGCGTCGTCGACTCCGAGGTCGGCCGGCCGCGCCGCCTGCTGCGGGTACGGCCCGACGGCGGACGGCTGATCGGCGTGGATGTCGGCGAAACCCGGGTGCGGGTGGCGCTGTTCGACCTGGCGCTTAATGAACTTGCATGTGCGGAACGCCTGTTGGGCCCGGCCGGATACGAGGTCGATGCCGTGGTCGGCCATGTGCGCGATGCGATCGCGGAGGTGCTCCGCACCACCGCGGCATCCGCCGGATCCGCCGCCGGTGATCTGCTCGGTGTCGGTATCGGGGTGCCCGGCATCATCGACGACGCCGGTGCGGACGGCGCCGTCGTCCACGGCCAGACCATCGGCTGGGACGCGGTACCGCTCGAACGCCTGCTGCGCATGACCGGTGAACTCCCGTCGCAGGTCCCGTACTTCATCGACAACGGTGCCAAGACCCTGGGACAGGCGGAGATGTGGTTCGGCGCGGGACGCGGAGCGCGCAACGCCGTCGTGGTGCTCTTCGGCTCCGGCGTCGGCGCCTGCGTGGTCACCGAGGAGGCGGCGCAGGGGCGGGCGGTGGAGTGGGGGCATGTGACGGTGCGGGTCGCGGGACGCCGGTGCCGGTGCGGGGCGTACGGCTGCCTGGAGGCGTACGCGGGCGCGGAAGCGCTCGTGGCACGCTGGCGGGAGGCGGGAGGGAGGCCTGCGGTCGGGGCCGGAGAGGAGGCCGCGCTCGCGGAGCTGCTCACCGCCGCGCGGCCCGGCTCGGGACGGGAACCGGATCCGGTGGCCGCGGCCGTCCTCGCCGAGACCGCCGAATACCTCGGGGCCGGCCTGTCCGACCTGATCAACCTCTTCCAGCCCGAACGCGTCCTGATAGGCGGCTGGGCGGGCCTCCGGCTCGGCGGCGGCTTCCTCGACCGCGTCCGTGAACACGCCCTCGCGCACGCCCTGCGCTACCCCGCCGGCCGGGTGCGCATCGAGCTGGGCAGGCTCGGCCCGGACGCCGTCACCATGGGCGCGGCGGTCCTCCCGCTGGCGGGGTTCTTCGCACGCGGCGCCGCCCGCCCCCGGCCGCGCCCGAACCCGTCCCCCGCGTGGCGGGCGGCACTGGACGGAAGGCTGGCGTGAAGGACAGGTGGAACATTCTCCGCGAACTTTCCCTTTCCCTCTCCGGGCACATCCCAACGAAATGCCGTCGACACGCGTGAACTTACCGGCGATTCCGTTTGCACCCCATTTCGCCGACGCGTCAGGGCAGCACCCGCGCTGACGAGTTGAGCCCTTCCTTTTCGGACATTCATGCATGAGGAATCCACATCTCCGATCCCGTCGCAGCATGTAATACGCCGGGCTGGGCAGGATGCTCCGACTGCCTGCGCTCTCCCGTGAGTTGGCCGAAAAACATCGCACGTTCTCCCTGGTCGGAGCCCACTGGAAGGCACCGTTCAGAAGTCCTCGGAAGTGCGGGGGCGTTGCCGAAGCGAGGAGTACGGTGTGAAAGTTGCCGCTTACCTTCGCTCTCCCGGTCCGGCGGGCCTAATCTGTTCTGCACGCAGCGTGAATGGGCGCGGCAGACGGATGGATTGGACTCGATTGGACACGCAAAAGGGGCGAACGCCGAGGTTCGCCGTGCTGCGCCGGAGTACGACGATCCCGACCGCGGCCCTGATATTGATCGCGGGCACGCTGTTCTCCCGGATCGGTGACTCCCTCGCTTCCCTCGGCCTGGTGCTGGACGCCGCGGACAAGGGCATCGACTTCGGCGTGACCGAGGTGTTCCTGGCGGACCTGGTGCCCACGGTCGTCGCCGCGCCCGTCATCGGCATGGTCGTGGACCGGTTCAGCGCGCGGTCGGTGTGCCTGTGGTCGCTGCTGGCCCAGGCCCTGTGCCTCGGTACGGCCACGGGGCTGCCCGGTTTCCATCTGCGGGTGGCACTGATCGCGCTGTCGGGTCTGGCCGGGGTGGCGTCGGTGGCCGCGGGATTCAAGATGCTGCCCGCCGTCGCCGGTGAGCAGCACACCGGCCGGGCCAACAGCCTGCTCACGGCGGGCCTGTCGGCGGCGGGTCTGATCGGGCCGGCGCTGGCCGGCTTCCTGCACTCCGTGTGGAACACGGCCGTACTGCTCGGCGTCGACGGCGTGTCCTTCCTGGTCCTCGCCTGGTGTACGGCGCTGGCGGTGCCCCGGGCCGTGGACGTCGCGATCGGCCGCAAGCCGGCGTCGAAGCTGTCGGACGGCTACCGGGCGCTCCGCGACGCGCCGGTCGTCGGCCCGCTGATGCCCGCGCTCGCGGCGGCGATGCTGGCCACCAGCATCGAGGTCGTCGCCGGAGTCTTCTATCTGCGGGACGTGGCGAACGGCAACGACACCGTCTTCGGCCTGTTCCTGGCGACCTGGGCGCTGGGCAGCATCCCGGGCGCGCTGCTCGCGGGCCGTGCGGGCTGGGCGAACCGGCACACCGCGCTGATCCTCGGCGGCGTGCTCGGCATCTCGCTGGGCCTGCTGTTCGCCGGGCTGATCCCGGTGGCCTGGGTGCTGTTCCCGCTGTTCCTGCTGGGCGGGTTCGGCAACGGCGCGTGCAATGTGGGCCTGCGCAACGCGGTGCACGCCCATGTGCCGTCCGAGGTGCACGGAAGCGCCTGGGCCTGCTTCCAGGCGCTGTCCCGCTCCTGCATAGGCCTCGGCTATCTGCTCGGCACCCCGAACAGCCTGGTCTCCAGCCGGGGCCAGGTGATCGTCTCCGGGGCGATTCCGCTGGCGTCCGTGATCTGGGCGGCGCTGGTCACTCTGCGCCGCAGGCAGCCCACCCTTGGGGAGGCGTCCGGCTGATCCGGCCGGGGCGGCCAGTGGCGTGGTGTCGAGGCAGCGCACCTCATAGGTCCGCTCGGTGAACTCCACATGGGCCTCGGGGATCCGCCACACGCCGTCGTGTGCGAACAGAGACGCAAAGCGGTCGTAGTCGCGCATCATCACGGCATCAGTGAACTCGGCACGCACTGCCTCGACCTCGATTCGGTCGGCGATGGCCTCAAAGTCGCCCGGCACCCGGCCGACAAGGGTCGCCAGCCGCATCTGCCTGGACCTGCACGACGTCTTCCACTACTCCTTCGCCGAGATCGCCGGCATCACCGGCCGCACCCCTGCTTCAAACAGGCTTGGGAGGCAAGGGACATCGACACCGTCATCGGCCTCAAGTGTCCCCGAATCGGTCAATTGTGGGCTTGGCAACGGCCGTTGAACGGCGAGACACTTCATCTTCCGTCACCTCCGGACAACGAGCGCGAACCCAGCCGAAACGCACGTCACGACTGCTAGACATACCCCCTCAGAGGGATGCGTCAGGCATGTGTGCGACAGGTCAAGGGGTGTGATGTCGGGTTCTCGGTTCGCCCTCGACCGTGCCGGATACGGACTGCTGTCCCACACCCTCACAGAGTGCGCACGGAACGCGGTCACCGGAGCTTTACGGGTCTCCGGACGGCCCGGCGGCTCCTTCCACCTGCGGGACGGACTCGTCGTCGCCGTCGAGAGCCCCGGCGCCCCCGGACCCGAGGCGCTCCTGCTGCGCTCCGGGCGGGTCAGCCCCGAGCAGTGGGACGCACTGCTGCGCGAGCCCGGTGCCGGACGCTGGCCGGAGGCGGGACTCGTCGCCCACGGGTACGCCGGGGCCGCCCAGCTCAGGGTCGTGCGCCTGATGGCTCTGCAGGACGCCGTGTTCGCGGTCGTCGCGGGCCGGGTGGAGGGTGTCGAGCTGCTCGCCGAGCGGACCGGCCCGCCCGCGGCGGTCGCCGGTGAGACGCCCCTGCGGCTGCTCCAGGAGGCGAGGCGCAAGCTCACCGCCCTCGCCGTGCTGCCCTGCCCCGTCCTGCCCGAGCGCGAACGCCCCGTCCCCGCGCCCGGAACCGCCCCGGACGACGAGCGACTGCCGCCCATTCGACGGGAGTTGCTCACCCGCGTCAACGGCCGCCGTACCGCCCGCGACGTCGCCTTCCTCACCGGCCGCGGCGTCTACACCACCACCGTCGAACTCGCCCGCATGCTCGCCGACGGCCTCCTGACCTGCGCGGACGCGACGACGGCCACGTTGACGTTCCCGGTGCGCACCCCGCCGACGGGCGTGCTGCGTCCGGTACGACCGCGCAGGGCCATCGGGCAGGTCGTACGGCTGGGAGAAGACGTACGGCCGGCAGAGAACATGCGGCCGGGAGAAGGCGTGCCGCCGAAGCCGCCTCAACCACCGCCATCGCCAAGCGAGTTGCCCCAGCGTGAGCCCGGGGCCAGTGGCATCACCGAGTCTCTCGCCGGCGCGAAGCGCGAGGCGAGCTGGAAAGGGTTCTTCCGCCTGCGTCACCGGATCTGGTCCCCGGATTCCGGCAACTGACGCACGCGGCGAACCACGAGAACGTCAGGGAGTTCAGCAATGAATCACGAGGCCTTGGCCATGGAGATGCGCGGACTGCGCGAACAGGTCACCGGCATCACCGACACGGCGGTGGCAGCCGCCGACGGACTGCTCATCGCCGCGGACACCGCGGACTCGATCGACCCGGAGGGCCTCGCCGCGATCGCCGCCGCGGGGCTGGGCCTCGCCCGTCGCACGGCCGAGGTGACCAGACGCGGCACGCTGCGCCAGACGGTCGCGTACGGCAGCCACGGCTGCGCCGCCTTCTACGCGGTGGGGGAGACCGCGTTGATGGTGGTCCTGGGCGACGAGGGCATCGACATGAACCGGCTCCACGAGGAGGCACGACCCACCCTCGCCCGTATCGACTCGATCCTGACCGCGCCCGCGACGGCGCCGGCCGCGTCCGCGCCGAAGACCGGGGCGGTGTGAGCCGATGGCGTCCAAACACATGACAGCCGGTTTCTCCGACCAGGTGATGAGCCTGGTCAAGACGCTGCGCTCCGAGGCGCCCGACTGCGTCGCCTCGGGCGTGGTCGACATGGCGACCGGAATGCTGCTGTCGTACGAGACCGTCGACAACCACCCGCCCGAGGTCCTCGACCTGCTCGCGGGCGCCACCCTCGACCTGTTCCAGGGCCGCACGGTCGTGATGATCGAGGACGTGTTCAAGGAGCGCCGGGGCATAGCCAGCGACCAGCACTTCTTCCAGGAGATCCTGGTCAACAGCGACAACCTCACCCATCTGTTCATCCGCATGAACGAGCAGCAGGACGTCGTGGCCGTCATCGTCTGCCGTAAGTCCGTGAACGTGGGCATGCTCTTCGCCCAGGCCAGGCGGGTGGTGCAGAGCCACAGCCTCTGAGTACGCGCCCAGCCGCGGGCCCCTTCCGGTGCGGAAGGGGCCCGCCCCGGGCCGTCCCGGTCAGCCGGATACGGCCTTCGACCAGCCCTGGACGACCGTCTTCCGCGCCTTCTCCAGTTGCGCGTCCGTCGGGAACTGCGGTGTTCCCTCGACCGTCGGCAGTCGTGCGGCAGCGGCCTTGTCGAGGGTGCCGTCCTGTTTCATGGCGTCCATGAGCACCGGGCGGGCGTAGCCGGCCAGCCGGAGGTTCTGGCCCTCCGGGCTGAAGAGGTACTCCTGCCACAGGCGGGCAGCCGCCGGGTGCGGAGCCCTCTTGTTGACGGCCAGCGCGTAGTACTGGGCGAAGCTGCCGTCGAAGGGGATCGCGACCTGCCAGTTCACGCCCTTGTCGCGGAGCAGGCCGGCGTAGTCGAGATTGATGTAGTCCCAGTTGATGCTGATGGGGGTCCGGCCGTCCGCGACCGTCGTCGAGGTGGAATTGAGGGGGTTGAAGTTGCCGGCCTTCTTGAGGGCGGCGAAGTAGTCGAGACCGGGCCGGATGTTCCCGAACGACCCGTTGTTCGCCAGCGCGGCGGCGTAGACGCTGGCGAAGGCGGTGGCCGAGCGGGTCGGGTCGCCCTCGAGCGCGACCTTGCCCTTGTAGGCGGGCTTCAGCAGATCGGCGAAGGTCTCCGGACAGACCTTGACCCGGTTGGCGTCGCAGCCGATGGAGATGTAGCCCCCGTAGTTGTTGTACCAGCGGGCCTTGGTGTCCTTCTGGTTGTGGGGGATCGAGTCGTAGTCGGCGACCTTGTACGGCGCGAGCAGATTCTGCGCCGCCGCGCTGCGCGCGAACGTGTCACCCACGTCGATCACGTCGGGGGCCGTCGACTGGTCCCCTTTCCTCTTGAGGGCGTCGATCTCGTCCTCGCTGTGGCCGTACGGATTGTCGACCGTGACCTTGATCCCGTACTTCTTCTGGAAGCCGTCGATCAGGCCGCCGTAGTCGGCCCAGTCGCGCGGCACCGCGATCGCTCGCAGCGCGCCCTCCTGCTTCGCCGCGGCGATCAGTGCGCGCATGCCGCCCACGTTCTCGGCGGAGGTGGCCACCGACGGCTTCTGGAGCCGGGCGGTCGGCGGGTTCCCGCAGGCGCTCAGGCCCAGTGCCGCAAGAGTGAAGCAGCCGAGGACGGCCGCTGCTCTGGCACGGGGTGTGGTCACGGCTGCTCCAGGGAGTTCGACCGGCCGTCGGCAGCGCCACCGGGTCCGGGGTGGCGGGCCTTGCGCTGTGTCTCCTGGCTTCCTCGGGGCCACTGCGCCGGCGTAGTGGTCATCGAGGCCAGGGTACCCGGCCGCCTCGACGGCGGAATGTCGCCGGGAAAGCCCGCGCCCAGCGCCTGTCCCCCGGCGGAAGGCGGACTCCGTACGCACGCAGCACATACGCACACGGCACAGAGGAAGAGGACGTACTCGCTCTCCTCACAGTGTCGTGTCGTCCCATTCGCCGAGCAGGATCTCGCCGAGTCCTTCCATCTCCGGCGTGGCGCCGTCGCGGAGGGACTGTTCGGCCCAGATGACCTTGCCGGTGGACGTGTAGCGGGTCCCCCAGCGTTCGGAGAGCCGGGCGACGAGGAAGAGTCCGCGCCCGCCTTCGTCGGTGACCTTCGCCCGGCGCAGCCGGGGCGAGGTGCTGCTGCCGTCGGAGACCTCGAAGATGAGGGTGCCCGGGTCGGGGCCGCCGGCCGGCCCCGTGCGGAGCAGCCGGAGGGCGATGGGCTCGGTGCCGTAGCGGATGGCGTTGGTGATCAGTTCGCTCACGATGAGTTCGGCGTTGAAGGCGATGTTCTCCAGGCCCCACTCCGTCAGCCGGAGGGTGCAGGCAGTGCGTACCGGGGCCACCGCCGCCGGGTCGCGGGGCACCTCCCACTCGGCGGCCTGCTCTGGTCCGAGCCGGCGCGTGCGGGCCACCAGCAGCGCGATGTCGTCCCTGGGCCGTTCGGACAGCATGGCTTCCGTCACCGCCGCGCAGGTGGCCTCCGGCGTGCGGTCGGGCCCGGTCAGAGCCTCGCGCAGGGCCTCCAGACCGACGTCCAGGTCGCGGGTGCGGTCCTCGATCAGTCCGTCGGTGTAGAGCACCAGCCGGGAGCCCTCGGGCACGGTGAGCTCGACGGTCTCGACCGGCAGGCCGGCACCGAGCCCCAGGGGCGGGGAGACGGGCACCTGGGGGAAGTCGACGCTTCCGTCGGGCCGGACCATCGCCGGTCCCGGATGGCCGGCGGTGGCGAGGGCCAGTTGCCCGGAGGTGGGGTCGTAGACGGCGTACAGGCAGGTCGCCCCGGTGATCATCCCCTGCCCGTCCTCCGCGGCGGCGGCCTCCTCGGCGTCGATCTGGGCCACCAGCTCGTCCAGCCGGCCCAGCAGCTCCTCCACGGGCATGTCCAGGGTGGCGAAGTTGTGAACGGCGGTGCGCAGCCGGCCCATGGTCGCCGCGGCGTGCAGACCATGGCCGACGACATCGCCGACGACCAGCGCGACCCGGGTGCCGGACAGCGGGATGACGTCGAACCAGTCCCCGCCGACCCCGGCCTGGGCCGGCAGGTAGCGATAGGCCACGTCGAGGGCGCACTGCTTGGGCAGCGCGCGGGGCAGCAGGCTGTGCTGGAGGGTGACGGCCATGGTGTGCTCGCGGGTGTAGCGGCGGGCGTTGTCGATGCACACCGCCGCCCGGGCGGCCAGCTCCTCGGCGAAGGACACGTCGTCGTCCTCGAAAGGCGGGGAGCCCTCGGCGCGCCAGAAGGCCACCGCTCCCAGCACCACGCCGCGGGCTCGCAGCGGGACCACGAGCAGAGAGCAGATGCCGTGGTCGAGGATCCGCCGGGCGCGTTCGGGGTGCTGGGCCAGCCAGCCGTCGGAGGCGCTCAGGTCCCCGACCAGGACCGGGCGGCCGTCGGCCATGGCCCTGGAGACGGGGTGGTCCGGGACGAACTGGATCAGCTTGCCGGCGGGGTGGAGGAGATGGTCCGCGTCCAGACCGGCGACGGCGCTGCGGCGCAGCTCGTTGATGCGGGCGTTCGCACCGGCGGACTCCTCGCCGCGCAGGACCGGGTCCAGCAGTTCGACGGTGACGATGTCGGCGAACCGGGGCACCGAGACCTCGGCCAGTTCCTCGGCCGTGCGCTTCACGTCGAGCGTGGTGCCGATCCGCAGCCCGGCGTCGTACAGCGAATTCAGCCGTTCGCGCGCCACCTCCGCCCGGCCGGTGAGAGCCTGCAGCTCGGTGGTGTCGCGGAGCGTGACCACGCTGCCGGCCGGTCCGTGGGGTGCGGTGAGCCGCTTGTTGACCGCGAGCAGCCGGTCGCCCGCCAGATGCACCTCGTCGGTGGCGGGTCGGTCGGAGGCCAGCAGCCCGGCGAGGTCCTCGGGCAGCCGCAGATCGGTGACGTGCCGCCGCTCCGCGTCGGCCGGCAGGTCCAGCAGCCGCCGTGCCTCGTCGTTGGCCAGCAGCAGATGGCCGTCACCGCCGACGATCAGCACCCCTTCCCGTACGGAGTGCAGGACCGCGTCGTGGTGCTCGTACATCCGGGTCATCTCGCTCGGCCCCAGGCCATGGGTCTGCCGGCGCAACCGGCGGCTCACCAGGGCCGACCCGCCCCCGGCGACGGCGAGGGCCGCGGCGGCGCCGCCGACGAGGACCGGCAGCTGCCGGTGCACCCTGTGCTGCACGTTCTCGACCGTGACGGGCACGGCGACGATGGCGATGACCGAGCCGTCGGGATCTCTGACGGGGACCGCCGAGACCACGGAGAGCCCCAGGGCCCCCTGGAAGGTGCTCGTGAACGGCTTGCCGGTCGCCGCCTGCGCGTACGGCCCGATGACGTGCTTCCCGAGCTGGCGCGGGTCGCTGTGGGTGAGGGTGATCCCGTTCAGCTTGTACACGATGATGGCGTCGACGCCCGCGGCCTTCCGGGCCGCCTCGGCGTGCGGCTGCAGCACCGCGCTCGGGTTCGCACTGTGCAGCGTCGCCACGACCCCCGGGGCGTTGGCGAACGCCTGCGCCGTGGTGAGCGTCCGGGTCCGGGCGTCCGCCATGATGTCGCGTCGGCCCTGCACCACGAGTGCCAGCAAGGTGGCGGCGACGAGCAGCGCCACGACCGCCAGCTGCAGCAGGAAGACCTGGCCGGCGAGGCTGCGCACACTCAGCAGCGAGCGCGGCGACCGCCACGCCCGTCGCCTACGACGCGGCCTGGACGCATCAGCCCCACCGCGCCCGGATCGTCCCGAAACATCACCCATATCACCTTTCTATCGTTTCTTGGCGTCTATCGTTTCCGGACGGCCGGACCGGCCATGCAGGGGCGGCAGGTGTGCCCGCCGTACCGCGGAGCGTTGGGCAAGCGGGCCAAGCCCTCCGTCACACACCACACCTGAGGGGTCGCGGTACGTGATGGACAACCATCGAGGGCAGGGTGGGCGGCACCCTGGAGGAGGAGGTGTGACGGCGGGAGTGGAGGCGTCATGCGAACCAGCGACGAGATCTATCACCGGGTCCGCTGGGACCAGCGGTTCGACCCGGCCCGGTTCGTGCTGGGGATCAGGCAGCGCGGGGGTGCCTTCAAACGCATCCCGCTGTCTTCCTTCGTGCCCGGGGGCGACATCCCGTGGCACCGGGTGGTGTTCATCGAGGCGGACGGCGAGGTGGTCTGGGACCGGGCCACGGGTGTGGACCGCATCGACGCGTCGGGCGCCGGCCGGGTGCGGGATCCACAAGCGGACCTGAGCTTCGACACGAACTGGGGCAGGGGCGAGCCCGTCGGCGTTCTCGATGTGTCCCCGACAGCCCGCACGGCGCTGGCCTGGATCCCGCCTGCGGAGCTGTGGCCGCCGATCCAGGACATCCGCCGGGATTACGATCCGCAGATCCACCGCTGGCCGCCGCACGTCAATGTGCTGTTCGGCTTCGTACCGGAGTCCGGCTTCGAGCGGGCCGCCCCGCTGCTCGCCGCGGCGACGGCCGAGGCGCCGGTCTTCACCGCCCGACTGGACGGGGTGTGCACCTTCCGGCACAAGGCGTACTTCACCGTGTGGCTCGACCCGACGGCGGCCGGCAAGGCGCCGTGGACGGACCTGCACCGCGTACTGCAGCAGCGGTTCCCGCGCTGCCGTGGGCCCGCCAAGGACTTCACCCCGCATCTGTCCCTGGGCCGGACCCAGGATCCGCGGGGAGTCAGCACCGACTGCGCCACCCGGCTCGACGCCATGACGGCGACAGTCTGGGAACTCGTCCTGCTCTCACGCAGGGGCGACGGGCCGATGCGGCCACGGGCCACGATCGCCCTGCGCACGGGCGAGATCCACTGGCTGCCCGCACCCGGCCTCGAAGCGCCGGACCCGCAGGACACGGCATGGCTCTCCGAGATCACCGGCAGGTGAGGCCATAGCCAGGCGGGGCAAGCGCCGCCAGGGATTCAGGTCGCATGGGCGGAGTGTTCGAGCCTCCGCTGACGAGCATGCCGTGCTCGCGGATCCACCCCACCAGCCCGCGCTCGCCGAGCAGTCGGCCCTATGACTGAGCCGCCGTAGTCGCTGTCAGGCACGCACGCACGGGCTCCCAGCCGGTGTGCCGTGCACCGCGCGCATATTCGAGCGCTTGGGCGGTGGCGGGACGCCGAGCACGCTGCCAACGGCGCCTTCCATGACGAGAACGGCGGCGTGCACACCGTTCACGAAGGCGGTGCCGCTGCCCTCGGCGACGCTCTCGCCACGCGTGGAATTCACCACAATTTGTCCACTTCAGGACGGATGCATGCATAAATGTGGTTCTGCAGAGCTGGTTGCACTCCTCCGGTAACCAGCTCCAGGGATTCAACGACCAGTGGTATGGGAGAAGCGTTTGATCACGGTACGTAAGCGACGCATCGGGCTGATGGCTCCGGCCGGCGTACTCGGCGGTGTACTCGCACTCACGGCCCTCGGCGGCACCAGCAACGCTGCCACCAGCGGCAACGACACCGGGAATCACCCGAAATCGCAGGCGCAGGCAGATCAGGCGGGCGCCCAGGATGCTTCCGACGCCCGAATAAAGATCACGTCCGGGCAGGGTGCCTACAACGTCGGGATCAACGACCCCATCAAGGTCACCGTCAGCAACGGCAAGCTCACCAAGGTGACCATGACCGCCGTCGCGACCGGTGCCGAGATTCCGGGCACCCTGTCCGCGGACGGCACGTCCTGGAAGCCGAACGGCCAGCTGGAGCGGGCCACCAAGTATCAGGTCGCCGCAGAGGCCGAGGACGCCAAGGGCCGCTCCGCCACCGGGAACGCCACGATCACCACGGTCTCCCCGGCCAACGACTTCATCGGGCACCTCTCCCCCGAGAGCGGCTCGACCGTCGGCGTGGGCATGCCGGTGACGGTCAACTTCGGCAGGGCGATCAGCGACAAGGCCGCCGTGGAGTCGAAGATCCAGGTGAGCTCCAGCAGCGGCCAGCGGGTCGTCGGTCACTGGCTCAACGACCACCGCCTGGACTTCCGTCCCCAGAACTACTGGCAGCCCGGCTCCACCGTCACCGTCAACCTCACCCTCCACGGCATCCAGAAGACGGCCACGTTCAAGATCGGCCGGAGCCAGATCAGCACGGTCGACGCCAAGACGAAGCAGATGACCGTCGTACGGGACGGCAAGACGATCAGGACCATCCCGATCTCGTCCGGCAGCCCCGAGCACCCGACGTACAACGGTCAGATGGTCATCTCCGAGAAGTTCCGGCACATCCACATGAACGGTGCGACCGTCGGCCTCATGGAGAAGGACGGCAAGCCCTCGTACGACATCAAGGCCGTACCGCACGCCATGCGCCTGACCGACTCCGGCACGTTCATCCACGGCAACTACTGGGGTGCCGACTCGGTCTTCGGCAAGGTCAACACCAGCCACGGCTGCGTGGGTCTGAAGGACGTCAGGGGCGGCGGCGACGGCACGCAGCCCGCCGCGTGGTTCTTCGACCACTCGATGATCGGTGACGTCGTGATCATCAAGAACTCCGCGGACAAGACCATGTTGGCCCCGGACAACGGCCTCAGCGACTGGAACATGCCGTGGAGCGAGTGGGTCGCGGGGAGCGCGACCAGCTGACGCCACGTCACTCCGTACGCATCTGAACCTGAATCCCTCCCGCCAGGCGGCGGCCGACACCATGCCGGCCGCCGCCTGCGGCGTCGGGGCGCTCGAACAGCCCTCGCCCTTCCGTGAATGCCGACACGCCCAGGAGCACCACCACGCCGTCGATGAACAGGGATGCCAGGCCCAGGGCCTCCGGCCGGTTGCCCATGTCGTCTGTCGCCCCAGGCGGCCCGATGGACCGGCTGACCACGCAGCCGAGCCCGCCCACGCCGTACACCTCGGCGAACTGGTGGACGCGCCGGCCTGGTGGCGCTCCAGCGGCACTTCGGCTGCTGACCTGCCAGCGCGGCGAATGCGCGGGGCTCAGCGCCGCCCCTCCCAGAGCGCCCGCTCCACCGGGCGCGGGTCGGCCTCCGGGACCGGCTCGGTGCCGAACATCATGGTGGTGCGGGTGGCCGTGTCGTACGCGGGCCAGCCGGGGTCGCCCGTCCTGGCGAAGGAGACCCACGCCCCGTGCATCGCGTCGGCGAGGGCCTGGGGCGGCTGGGAGGGGCCGAGCAGCGCGGCATAGCGCGGGTCGTGCAGGCGGTCGAAGACAAAGGGCAGGTCCAGGGCGTGGCAGGCGCCGAGCTGGCCGCCGTACTGCGGGGAGCGCCAGCCGAACTCGTAGAGGTACGAGCCGGGGACGGCCTCGGCGAGACGGATCGCGGGAACGCGGAAGAACCAGTCGGTGGCCAGCGCCTCCAGGAGTTCGCCCGGGGTGGCGGTGGGGCGGGTGGCACGGTAGACCGGGAGGGCCTGGTCCGGGTCGAGGCCGTAGGCGGCTGCCAAGGCGTGCAGACGGTCTTCGGAGATGGCGTCCATGCGCTTGGTGGGGACCAGGAAGAAGCGGTACTCCTCGCGGGTGCTGCCGATCAGCAGCTCCACGCCGAGGTCGGGGCCGGGCAGGGACAGACCGGGCTTCACCGGTTCGAAGGGCATGATGTTGAGCACCGCCTCGCCCCATACCGCCGGGTCCGGACGGGTGTTCAGCTCGGTGCGGAGTTCGCCCTGGGCGGGGATGAGTTCGGCGAGCGGGACCTCGGCGAAGGCATCCGGGGTCGGCTCGATACCGAGCTTGGCCGCCAGACGGGCCGCGATCCTGGTCGCCGTGGCGGGGGGCAGGAAGTGGTGGCAGGCGCCGCTCTGCAGGATCGCCCGGCGGAACAGTCCGCGCGCCTCGTCCAGCAGGAGCAGCTGGCCGATGCTCATCGCGCCGGCCGACTCGCCGAAGACCGTCACCTGGTCGGGGTCACCGCCGAAGGCGGCGATGTTCTCGCGCACCCAGCGCAGGGCGGCCACCTGGTCCAGCAGACCGCGGTTGTCGGGGGCACCGGGCAGGTGCAGGAAGCCGTCCGTCCCCAGACGGTAGTCGAAGGTGACGCAGACGACCCCGTCGCAGGCGAAGGCGCCGCCGTCGTACGCCGCGGTCGAGCCGGAGCCGTTCTGGAACGCCCCACCGTGCACCCACACCATCACGGGCAGCCCGGCCCCCGGCTCCGGGGCGGGCGTCCAGATGTTGAGGTTCAGGCAGTCCTCACCGGGCCGGACGTCCTCCGGGACCAGGGCGTCGAAGGGCGGCGGGTACGGGGCCCGCGGCGGCGTCGGCCCGTACGACAGGGCGTCACGCACGCCCGTCCACGGCTCGGGCGGGGCCGGCGGGCGGAACCGCAGCTCGCCGAACGGCGGGGCGGCGTAGGGTATGCCCAGGAAGGACGCCACCCCGTCCGCGGAGAGGCTGCCGCGGCTGGCGCCCTGCCGAGTGATGCACACCGTCATACCAGGGCCTCCAGCAGTGCCGAGCCGAACTCCTTGGGACGTTCCAGGTGCACCGCGTGTCCGGCGCCGGGTATGCAGACCTCCCGCACCGCGCCGCCCGACGCCGCATAGCGCCCCAGGACATGGCGGGTCTGCGCCACCATCGGCTGGGCGGGGGTGCCGTCCCAGCCCGGCACCGCGCCGATCGCGCCCAGATGCGCCAGGTCGAACATCGAGGTGTCCGACACGATGACATCATCTTCGCCGCGGATCCAGAGCACCGGCGGCTTGGGGTCGATCAGATGCAGGTCGTCGACCCGGAAGTGGAGCGGGGAGAGGGAGTTGAGCACGCCCCGGGCGCCGGGGGCCATGCCCGGCCAGGCCGTGGTGGCCTTGGTGTCGCCCGGATAGTGGTCCGCTCCGGTGCGGGTGGTGAGCATGGCCTCCACATACTCGTCCTCGCGGTCGGGGCGCAGCGGCGGCTTGACGTAGCAGCTCGCCAGTACCGCGCGAGGGGACAGCGGGGAGTCCTCGCCGCGGTCGCCCTCGGCGAGGCGGGCGACGAACTCCGGGTTGGCGGTGCCGCCGCCGGAGCCGGCCCCGTCCGCGGAGTTGAGGGTTCCGTCCGCCCCGCGGGTGCCGCCGAAGCCGTAGGGGGAGACCGGGTTGACCAGGGTCAGCGAGCGCACCGCGGACGGGTGTTCGCGCAGGTACTGCATGACCACTCCGCCGCCCATGGACCAGCCCACCAGATGCGCCCGCGCTACCCCGAGGGCGGCCAGCAGCGCGGCGAGGTCGTCCACATGGTCGCGCAGCCCGCGGGTGGCGTCGATGGGCAGCGGGTCGGTGCCGCCGAAGCCGCGCAGATCCGGCGCGACGGGCCGGTAGCGCTCCGGGAGCAGGGGCAGGGTGGTGCGCCAGAAGGCGGCCGAGGACACATTGCCGTGGACGAAGACGACCGGCTCGCCCTCCTCCCGTACCTCGGTGATCTGCATGGTCAGCCGGTCTGTGGGCACCCGGCGGGTACGGACTGGATTGGCGTTCATGTGTGGTCCCTTTATGCGAGCCAGTCGGCGATCTGTACGGCGGCCGAGCTGTTCCAGCCCAGCTCCAGGTGGTTGGCGCCGGAGATGGTGGCCTTGCCGCCGACCGTCGCGATGCCGGTGGTGTCGAGCGCGCTGGAGATGAAGACCACCCCGTCGCTGGGCCCGCGGTTCTCGTTGAAGATCCCCAGCACGTCCGGGGAGCCGCCGGCCAGCAGATAGGTGGTGACGGAGGCGGGTACCCCGGCGTCGTGCAGCGGTTTGATCAGCGACCCGGCGTCGATGGCGGCCTGGATGCCGCTGCCCGCGGTGTAGAAGCCCTGGCCGCCGTAGTAGGTCGTGTACCAGTCCTGCGCGGCGCCGTCGACTCCGTACACCCCGTCCCAGCGGGCCAGCATCTGCCGCTGCCCGGGGTAGTTGTCGTAGCCGCCGGAGGGTGTCATGGAGAACTCGGGGTGTGCGGTGTACAGGCCGTAGCAGGTCATTTGGGAGTGCGGGGAAGGGGCGTTGACCTTGCCGCCGCACTCCGGCCAGATAGAGAAGTCATGCGCCCAGCCGTGCGCGTACGGATAGTCGTAGCCGCCGTTGGGGCCGCCCACGGTGATCAGCCGGCGTACGTCCCCGGGGTATGCCCGCCCCCAACTCGGCTTGACCGAGGAGACATACGCCCGGGTCGACATCTCGCCCTTGCTCCAGCCCACCAGGTCGACCTTGCTGACGCCCAGCTTCGCCTTGATCACCGCGATCGCGTCGCCGACGATCTGCGCCTGCATCAGGTTGTCGCCCTGCTTGTGCGCGAAGCCGACGGCGAAGACGCGGTGCCCGCGCTCGGACAGGTACTGCATCAGCCCGGTGGACGGACAGGACGCGGCGCCGCACCCGTAGCCGCCCGCCTCGCCCGGGTTGGCCCAGGCGCGGTCCGCGGTGTCATTCGCACCGTGCACCAGCAGCACCGGTGTGGTGCTGCTGCCGGTGTCCCAGCCGGGCGCCGAGTAGAGCAGGAACCGGCCGGAGTACGGGCGCGAGACCCCGCCGAAGTAGGTGACCCGCTTCCCGTCCTGGTCGCCCCTGCCGTCCTGCGGAAAGCCCTCGGCGCGGAACCCGCTGGTGGTGTCGAGGTAACGCTCCACCCGCTCCCAGCCGTTGCTGACGGTGCCGGCGCCATAGCTCGCCTCCAGGGTGAGGTACGAGGGCAGCCCGGCGGCTGCCGCCCTCCCACCGGCGGCCGGCAGCCCGACCGCCACCGAGACCAGCAACGCGAGCAGCAGCCGCCGCCACCACCCCCGGCGGTTTCCTCCGTACCGCATCTCCTGGACCTCCTTAGGCCGCAAACCGTGAGACTTCGTTGTCTACTCGGCGCACACGCTAGGCAAGGGTCGCCCGGAAGGGGCATGTGTGCGGGCCCCACAAGAGGGATAGACGGTATGGGGTCTTCGGCCACTGACGCCCGCCGACGGGGCCTGCGGGGGGGGCCGCCACGCCCTTCTCCCGCCGCACCACCTGGTTCCGTCTCACGTCTACGCGGAGGCCGGCCGGACGGTGAGGCCGGAGCTCCTGAAGGTCGCCCACATCCGTGGCGCGTGGGGACCATATCCACGGCGCCTGGGGGCCAGACCCACGGCGCCTGCGAGTCACTTAGTTTCAGGCGATACCGTATCGAATGACGTAGTCTGGCCTCATGGCCGCTGACGTTTCTCACCGAACCCCCGCCTCGCATGCGACCGATCGCCCCGGCGATACGTCGCCCTTCGCTCTCGGTCTGCTGCTGCGCCGGGCGCACTGGCGTGCGGCCGCGGTCATGGGGGAGGCGCTTCGGCCGCTCGGCATCGAGTTGCGGCATTTCGCGGTGCTGATCGAGCTGGTCAATCACGGACCCACGGTGCAGCGGGATCTGGCGGCGGCGACGGGGTCGGACAAGGCCGGAATCATGCGGGTCGTGGACGACCTGGAACGGAAGGGGCTGGCCGTACGCAAGGCCGTTCCGGGGGACCGGCGGGTGCGGGCAGTGGAGATCACCCCTCAGGGGCGGGAGCTCTTCGACACAGTCCATGTGGCGGCGGAGCCGCTGGCCGAGCGTCTGGTTGCCGAACTGGGGCCCGGCGAGCCCGAGAAGCTGACGGATCTGCTGACCCGGCTTGCCCATCCGGCAGACGACGAGGCGTGACGGCGCGGGCACACCGGTCGTCGGCCGCCCGCCCGCGCCCTCGGTCTCTGCCGCGCCCTCGGTTCCGCCCACGCCCTTGGTCTCGGCCACACCCTTGCTCTCGGGTGCGCCCATGCTTGGCCTCATACGGCATGCGGCGTCCGCGGCCCGGCGCTACGCGGCCAGGCGCTCCGCGAGTTCCTTGGCCTTGCTGGTCGCGTCCTCGAAGGCGCGCTTGCGTGAAGCCTCATAGAGGGGGATCAGGTCCGACATGGCCGCGTTGCGCGGGGCCATGGTGAGTTCCGGGACGATGAAGTCGAGGGCCAGGCCGAGGGTGCCCTTGAGGACGGCCTCCAGGTAGTTCTGTACGAACTCGAAGCCCTCGCGCGGGGTGCCCGGCGCATAGGAGCCGCCGCGGCTGGCGACGACGATGACCGGGGTGCCTTGGGCGGAGGGGGTCTCGCCGGCGGTGCGGCCGAGCAGGAGCACGTTGTCCAGCCACGCCTTGAGGGTCGACGGGATCGAGAAGTTGTACATGGGGGCGCCGATCAGGACGGCATCCGCCCGCTCCAACTCCTCCATGAGCTCCACGCGCGCGGCGAACGCGGCGGACTGCTCCGGGGTGCGCTCGGACGGGGCGGCGTAACCGGCAGACCAGGCGTCGGCGGTGATGTGCGGGACAGGGTCCGTGGCGAGGTCGCGGTAGATCACCGTGCCCTCCGGGTGCTGCTCCTGCCATGCCTTGCGGAAGGCGGCCGTGACCGAACGGGACGAGGACGCCTCGCCGTGGAACACGGACGAGTCGATGTGCAGCAGCGTGGTCATGGGCTTTCTCCAAGGTGCAGTGCCCGAGGCGGGGAACCAAGGGGCGGGGATTCGTGGAGCGAGTTAGTTTCACTCGATACGGTATTGAGTGATACCATAGCGAGTGCGACGAAGATAGGTCCATTGGCCCGAGAGGGAGGCGGACGATCATGGACGTCTATGAGGCGGTCACGAGCCGACGGGCGGTGCGCGCGTTCACCGACCGGCCCGTCCCGAAGCAGACGCTGGAACGGGTGCTGTCCGCCGCAGGCTGGGCGCCGTCCGCATCGAACATCCAGCCGTGGCACGCCTACGTGCTGACCGGCGCCCCGCTGGCCGAACTCAAGAAACGCGCCGGCGAGCGCCTGGCCTCGGGCGACCCCTGGGACGAGCCGGAGTACCGGCAGTACCCGCCCGACCTGAAGTCCCCGTACCGCGAGCGCCGGTCCGCCTTCGGTGAGCAGCGCTACGGTGCACTCGGCATCCCGCGTGAGGACCTGGAGGCGCGCCAGCGGGCCGCAGCGGCGAACTGGGACTGTTTCGGTGCGCCCGCCGCCCTGTTCTGCTACCTCGACAAGGACATGGGTTCGCCCCAATGGGCCGACGTCGGCATGTATCTGCAGACCGTCATGCTGCTGCTCCGTACCGAAGGGCTGCACAGCTGCACGCAGATGGCCTGGGCGAAGTTCCACAGGACCGTCGCGGAGGTCCTGTCACCCCCGGACGGACTCATCCTCTTCTGCGGCATGTCGATCGGGTTCGAAGACGTCACGGCGGGTGACGCCCGCATGGGCAGGGCGCCGCTCGACGAGACGGTCACGTTCGTCGACGGACTCTGACGCCACCCTTCCTTGGCCGACCGGCGAACTTGGTCGATCAGCGAACTCGGTCGATCAGCGAGCCGTTTCATGCCCCGCCCACATAGCGTTGCATATGCCATATTGCGCAGTAATCCCGATGAAAGGCACGTCATGAAGATCGCAGTCATCGGCGGTACCGGACTGATCGGTTCGCGGGTCGTCAAGAACCTGAACGCCGCCGGACACGAGGCCGTACCGCACTCGAAGTCCACCGGAGTCGACATCATCAGCGGTCAGGGACTGGACGAGGCGGTGGCGGGAGCCGACGTCGTCGTCAACCTGACGAACTCCCCGACCTTCGACGAAGCCTCCCTGGCCTTCTTCCAGACCTCGATGGACAACCTCCTGGCCGCGGCCCACAAGGGCGGCGTCGGCCACTTCGTCATCCTCTCGATCGTCGGCGTGGACCAGGTGCCGGAGCTGGACTACTACCGCGCCAAGGCGCTCCAGGAGAAGATCCTCGCGGCCGGGCCGATCCCCTACTCGATCGTCCGGGCCACGCAGTTCATGGACTTCATGGACGCAGTCCTGTCCTGGACCGCCGACGCCGACACCGTCCGGCTGCCCGCCACACCTATCCAGCCCATCGCTTCCAAGGACGTGGCCGAGGCGGTGGCGGAGGTCGCCGCCGGGGCTCCGCTGAACGGCATCCGCAACATCGCAGGACCCGAGGTCTTCCCCCTGGACGAGCTGGGCCGGATCACCCTGTCCCGCAAGGGCGACAGCCGTACCGTCGTCACCGACCCCACCGCCGGCATGTTCGCCGTCGTCAAGGGCGACGTCCTCACCGACAAGAACGCCCGCCTCGCCCCCACCCGCTACACCGACTGGCTCTCCTGACATCCCCGCCTCCTGCGTGTCCATGGAGCAGTTGAGAGCGGTAGATGATCGAGGGACGTAGATGATCGTGGATGTCTATGAGGCGGTCACGAGCCGACGGGCGGTGCGCGGGTTCACCGACCGGCCCGTCCCGCGACGGGTGCTGGAGCGGGTGCTGTCGGCTGCGGCCTGGGCGCCGTCCGGATCGAACCTCCAGCCGTGGCGCTCCTACGTGGTGACCGGTGGGCCGCTGGCCGAGCTCAAGAAGCGCGCCGGCGAGCGGGTGGCCGCATGCGACCCCTGGGACGAGCGGGAGTACGAGATGTACCCGCCCGCACTGAAGTCTCCGTACCACGAGCGCCGATCTGCCTTCGGCCATGAGCGCTACAGCGCACTCGGTATCGAGCGCGAGGACTGGGAGGCGCGCCAGCGGGCCGCTGCGGCGAACTGGGACTGTTTCGGTGCGCCCGCCGCCCTGTTCTGCTACATCGACCGCGACATGGGCCGGCCTCAGTGGTCCGACGTCGGCATGTATCTGCAGACGGTCATGCTGCTGCTGCGCGCCGAAGGGCTGCACAGTTGCCCGCAGATGGCGTGGTCGGTGTACCGCAGGACTGTCGCGGAGATCCTGTCGCCCCCGGACGAGCTCATCCTCTTCTGCGGCATGTCGATCGGCTTCGAGGACCGCACGGTGGGCTACGTCCGTACGGGCCGGGCGCCGCTCGACGAGACCGTCACGTTCGTCGGGGGATAGATACGGGTAGATCAGCGACTGCGTGACGATCACGGCCGGCCGGGCGGCCGGGCGGCCGGGACGGAAGAGCTTCGCCGCGGATGTCCCACCTGCTCGGGGCAGGCCGGCTGACTAGGCCGTGTTCTAGACCCTGCCGGCCTTCATGTCTGGCGGCCCGGGAAATCTCGGGCGGCCATCCAGATGGTGAGGTCGCGGGCAATCCGGCTGATGTCGGTGTCGGTGGTGACCTCGTGCTCATGGCGTGTGGTGTCGCGGCGGACGATCTCGTAGCCGCCTTCATCCTGGACGGCGACGGAGGTGAACCAGGCCGGGCCGTCATCGTCGGGTTGGATGACGACGAAGGTGTTGTCCGTGTCGTTGAGGTCGCCGATCAGCATGAACAGGGCGTCCTCGGAGGGGGCATCGATGTGGTCGCCGTTCTCACTGTCGGCGCAGTAGTACCGAGCCCCCATCGGATCTGTCTCCCCTCGACCTGCCGACTGGTCGCCGACGGCCAGCATGGCATGCAGCTGTGACACCAGGGCCGGATCACAGCCAAACGCTGATGGCGGCGATGTGCAGGGTGGCTTCGAAGCGAACGGCGAGCTTGTCGAAGCGGGTGGCCACCGCACGGTTGCGTTTGAGCCGATTGATACCGCACTCGACCGCGTGGCGGGCCTTGTAGTCCCCACGGTCGAAGGCGGGAGGGCGCCCGCCGGTACTGCCGCGGCGCTTGCGGTGGCTGGCCTGGTCGGCTGGCTCCGGGATGGTGCTGCGGATCCCGCGCCTGCGTAAGTAGGCGCGGTTGGCGCGGGAGGAATACGCCTAATAGGCGTGTGAGTTGGCCGCGCTGCCGGCTGCCTGGCGGGTGCGGGCGCGGGTGCTCAAGACGTCCCGCACATCCTCACCTGCTGTGGACGCTGACGGCATAGCCACCGCCGTCGTAA